>NZ_DBFEGU010000143.1:0-5148 GCF_048329335.1 Eggerthella sp.
CGATGATCCAGCGGCCGATGGCGACCACGTAGCGGGCGTCTGGCTGGAAGAGCGACCACCCCGACAGCGACACCGCCGCGAGCGTCGCCGCGCATGCGGCGAGCGTGGCCGAAAGCGACGCCCACAGCAGGATGCGCCCCCGGCGCATGTCCTCGGTGCGCCCCATGCTACTCACCGCCTTCCGCGCGCCTGAAGAGGCTATATCCGCCGCCGGCCGCCACCTGCTCGACGGCACCTCCCGAGCGCAGCGCATCGGCCTCCTCGTCCCTCACCAGGAACAGCTCCCAGCCCCATTCCTCGGTGCTCTCCTTGAGCGAGGTCGATCCCTGGAGGACGTCGACGACCTCGCGGTAGGCCGACCTCGACCCGGCGCCGGCGATGCGCTCGCCCCATATCTCGGGGCGCATGTCGCAGGGAACCTTGAACCCCTCCCATTCGAGTTGGTTGTACACCGACACGTCGCTCGAGAACACCAGCGCGTCGGGTCCGGCGTCGTATATCGCCGAGAAGATGGGGGACATCTCCGATTCGGTCACGGACAGCATGCCCGCCTCGCCGCCCGATCGCGGTGCCAGCGATACCGCGAGCCCCGAGACCGCGGCGAGCAGGGCCATGGCGGCACCTGCCGCGGCGGCCGCGCGCCCCGGGTGCGCCACGGGCTCCCCGAGCGCACCTGCGAGCCCGAACGCGCAGCACAGGCCGCAGGACAGGCCGGCGATCCACATGCAGCGCGAGTGCAGGACTCCCGCGGCGATACCGGCGAGAAGCATCGCCACGGCGCCGGCCGGGACTTTCGCCCCGCTTCGACGGCACAGCGCGAACGGCCCCAGCGCCATCGCCGCGACGGGCACCGCGAACAGGGGTCCGAGCGAGACCCACAGCGGCTGCATCTCGATGATGGCGCCGCCGTAGCCGGCCTCCCCGAGCGATTTCAGCACGTAGAGCGAGCCATCGGCCCCGTAGGGGTTGAGAAGCGATGCCGCGCACATCCCGGCGACCGCGGCGCATATCGGCAGCGCCCGCGCGGACCACGCGCGGCGCGCGTCGGCGTCCGCGATCTCATGCGGGCACGGCAGGGCGAAGGCCGCGGCGCACGCGGCGAGCAGCGGCCATTGCGCCGCCTGGAGGTTGACGCCTGCCGCGGCCACGGCCGGAAGCCATAGCAGCACCCGGCGGTCGCCGTCCTTGAGATATCTGAGCATGGTCCTTGCCGTCACGGTGCACAGAAGCGCGGTCCAGAGCGTCGGGCGCACAGATATGTACATGCAGATGCAAACCGCCGGCACGGCAAGGCAGAACGCCAGCGCGCTCGCCGAGAGCCTGCCGCCGGCGGCGTCGCCCATGAGGCGCGCCAGCTGCCAGAACAGAAGCCCCGCCGGGACGCATGGGGAGACGGCCACGGCGGTGTAGCCGCCGGCTGTGTACCAGGCCCACAGCCACAGGTCGTGGAGCCACTGCTGCACGACGATGCCCTGGCCGGGCCAGATGGAGAACGGGTTGGCATGCGGTATGCCGTTCCGGGCGATCTCGCGGCCGGTCGCGAGGAGGAACCAGACGTCGGAATCGAGCGTGCCGGTGCCGGCGAGCGCGCGGGCCAGGATGGGCCCCGCGATGAGGAGGGTACCGAGGGCGAGAACGGTCGGGCGCGTCCTCGCGCCCTGCTGGGTTGCTTTCAAGATGGCTCCAAGGGGTAGGCGTTCGGGGGAAAGCATAGGGCCGCCGCGCGCAAAGAAGAACCCCGCTCCCAAAAGTGGGAGCGGGGCACGGATAATGCGCAAATCGCGCGGGCCTTGAAAAGGATGGCGGCATATTGGGGAGTCCGCCATTGCATATGGGGCCGACTGGATCGGATGGTGGGTCGGCCGGGTCGCCGTGACATGGTTTATCGGAAGGAGTGACGGCGTTGCCTTGACTATACCCTTTCGCGATATACGCTAATCACGTCATTGGCGGAAATGTGTTCCCATCGTGTACGGGTCCGGTCCGTACGGCACGGTCCGCGCTCAGCCCTTGCTGCTCGCGACGCCCTCGGCCTTCGCCTCGGTCCATTTGATGTAGAGCGTGACGTCGCGCTTGGCGGTGACCGAGGAGACCTTCTCGGTGCCGCTAGCCGAGGTCAGCCAGCATTCCGGGACGTATCTGCGCCATGTCTCGTCGGCGATCATGGCGAACACCTCGCCGGGTTTCACCGGCGTGACGCTCTCGCCCCAATAGAGCGCCTTGTGCCCCTGCCCGTCGTCGCCGATGGCCGCGAGCGCCAGGCCGTCGAGCCTGTGCTTCTCCGTGGACAGGGAGAAATCGGGGAGCTCGAAGGAGGAGCGCGCATCGGGTTTGTACATGAGCGGCGCGGTGCGGTAGATGCCGGCGTCCTCGGGCTTGAGTGACCCCTCGGCGTACTCGACGCGCACGGTGCAGCGGTTGCGGGCGTAGAGTTTGAGCGTCTGGTCCTTGACGATGGTGACATTCGCGGCGGGCTGGGTGAGCTCGGGATCGAGGAACCAGCCCGAGAACCCCGTCGAGGGGTTCTGCCCGTATTGCTCGTCGAGGTTGCAGGTGTCCTTCAGGGCCTTCTGCGTCGCGATGGCGGCGGGGTTGTAGATATCGCCGCCTTCGACGTCGAGGTCGCGATACACCATGTCCTTCTGCTCGATGCCGTCGGCATAGTACTCGACGCACGTCGTGACGACTCGCACGCCGCGGGAGACGAGCGTGCCCAGATAGCGGTCGGTCCATACGTAGCGGTCGGTCTTGCTGACGGTGCGGATGCCGAGCATCGCGGCGGCGTAGAGAAACCCCGGTCCCCAGGAGGCGTCGGCAGCCAGGTTTTCGCTGTCGGAGAACTCTCTGACGACGCGACCGCCCTGCGGCTTGCGCACGAGGTGGATGTTCATGCCGCAGACCTTGCTGCCGTCGCCGCCGTCCGGCTCGATGCCGGCTGCGGGTGCGGTGTTGACGTCGAGCGGCGCCGAGGCGGAACAGTTGACATAGACCGGGTCGGACCACTCGCCGCTCCCGTTGAGCAGCTTGGTCCTGATCTCGAGGTCGTAGTGGTCCGCTATCTCGCCGGTGAGCCAGACCTTCACCCTGCCGAGGATATCCGACTCGGCATCGAGGATGTGCACGCCGTCGGAGCCTTCGACCCACTCGCCCCCGCTGTAGCGCTGCGCGGCGTAGTGGATCGATCCGGGGAACGCGGAACCCTCGAGCCTGAGGCCGAGGCCGTAGATAGAGTGGCCTCCATGGGGGTAGCCGATATGTCGGTGCGCGAGCGATTCCTGCTGCCACCCCCATGTGGCCACGCCGCACTGGGCGAAGATGGAGGCGTTGTCCTCGGGGAGGTCGTCGTCGATGTCGGACATGTAGAGCCTGAAGATCGGCCTGACCGGCAGGTCCGATTCGTTCTTGCATCCCAGGGCCCAGCCGGAGGGCCTGATTCCGACATCCGGGTCGTCCGGGTCTGCGTTATGCCATCCGCAGATCTTCGCCTTGTCGCCGATCTTGAGCGCGTCCTCGTCGCAATGGACCGAGACCTTGCCCTCGATGCGGGCCTCGACGAGGTTCCACTGGGCGTTCTTCTGGATGGCCCAGCGCCCGGGGCATGCCGCGGACTGGACGGATACGCTTGCGACGGAGTTCGACGTGACCCCGTTGGTGTCGAGGCGCAGGCCGTCGGCATCCGAGGTGATGAAGTAGCAGGAGTGGTCGGTCTCGTTCGAGTCGTCGGGCTCGTGGTGGATCCACCATGCCTTGCTCCGGCCGTCGGAGTTGTTGATGTCCCAGATGTCGGCATGGCTGTCCTGGACGACTCCGTGGTCGACCACGGGCGCCGCATGGCCGCTGTTGTTCAGCACGTGCGTCAGGTTCGGGCCGACCATGTTGGCTAAGGCGAACGTGAAGGTGTCGACGCCGTCGTTGGTATAAGGCTTGAGCATCCAGGTCTGGTTGACGCCGTGATAGTTCTCGTAGAGGCACACGCCGCGCCCGTTATCGTACATGGCTTTGGGTTTACCGTCGCTATATGTGTCCTGCACCAAGTCGAGCTGGATGTCCGGCGCGGAGACGGGCCTGATGTAGAAGATGCCGCCGTAGAGCGTGACATCGTTGCGGATGTAGATCTTCTCGACCCTGAAATCGCGGGAAGGGGTGGTCTGGCTCAGGAACCAGTAGTTCGGGGCGTCGTTTTCCTTGATGACGTTCTCGTGCATCCCGAAGTGATTGTAGTCCACGTTGTAGACCTGCAGCTTGCTGGACACGCTGTGGCGCGCCTCGCCCTTCTGCCTCTTGACCCAGAAGGACGGGCGGGTCGATCCCCAGTACGTGCTCCCCTGGAAGTCGTTGAAGTCGTAGAAGCCGTAGGAGATCCAGTCGTAGTACCTGTAGCCGATCTGGTTCCTGAAGTCGCCGGCGAAACGGGAATCGGCGAACTCGGCGCCGTCGAGGTAAACGTACCCCTTGTTGTCGCCGCCAACGGAGATGGTATCGACCCAAAGGCCCTTGCCATGCTGCAGGTCCTTGCTGGAGCACCATGCGAACGGCCTGACGACTACGAGGGTGTAGAGCTCGTTGGCGTAATTGCACTCGAAGACGCAGGCGAAGGCGTACCTCAGCCATTGTCCGTAATGGTTTATATAGTAGCTGGTGTTGGCGGGGGCGGCGCAGAGCCATTCATGGTAGCCGTTCGCGAAGCCGAAGAACATGTCCCCCTCGCCCTGACGAGGGTCCGAATGGACGAGCAGCGAGTCGTCGGCGGCTCCGAACCAGCCCTGGCCGAGGTTGAAGTTCATGCCCGCGAGCGCTTCCGCCTTCCGGACGGGTCCGAGCAGGGCCAGTCCCGCCGCGCAGGCGAGCGCGGCGAAGGCTCCTCGACGGGAGATCGGAAGCTCGAGCAGCCCCGTCTTCTCGCTGTCCCCGTCCCGTACCGGGACCATATCGGTTTCTGGCGAGGTGTTCAAAGCGATCTACTCCTCCTTGAGGCCGGAGACGGCGAAACAGGTGAAAGCGGTGGCGAGATAGCCGATGGAATACGGGTCCAGGCGGATGGCGCTGCGGACCGTGAGGGCGAAAAGGACCGCGGCGATGCCGAGGTCGAGGGCGCGGCCCCGTACCTTGCAGGCGATGCCGGCGGCGATGAGCAGGATGACCGGGACC
>NZ_DBFEGU010000144.1:0-3092 GCF_048329335.1 Eggerthella sp.
CGGCAAAGGAGGTGCCGTATGACCAGGAAACGCGGCATGGCGACGGCGTTCGCGGCGGCGTGTCTGGTTCTGGCCGGTTGCGCAGGACCCCTCAATCTGATGCAGGAATCGATCTACTGCGACGATGCCCGCATCGCCCAAGGATTCGACACGTACACAGTTGCGAACAGAACCGGCTCCCTGTTCGACAGAAAGATCGGCGGACTGACCGGCCTGGAAACATGGCTTCGGATCTCCGTCCCCAACGAAGGCGGGGAGTTTCGCGTCGACTACGATGCGACCGTATCGGACGGCGACTTCAAGATCGTATTCGTCGATGAGAAGAACGTTGATACCGTCTGCGAAGGAACGGCTCGCGGAAGCCGCGTCTTCACGCTCGACCGGGGAGGGTACGCCCTCAAAGCCGTCGGGGCGCATGCGAGTGCCGAAATCGCCTTCGAACTGCAAGCGAGCGAAGGCGTCACCGCCGTTGCCACGGGTGACGCGTTCGACGACGACCAGGCAGTGGATCTCGAACCGATTGAAAGCTGATGCCGCGGATTTGCCTGCGTGGACGCGAATGCGTTTCCACAAGAAGCGAACAACTGCCTAAGTCCCACGCTTAAAGCGCGAAAGCGTTTCGGCGAACGGCATCTGCACGTGATTCGCCCTTCAGCGCACAAAAATTGGCGACGTACGAGACTTGAAGGCCGTTGAACGGCCGTCTCTCGCGAATGCACCGCGCACTGCAATCGAGGGCGATTCAACGACCTGGGGATTCTTCAAAACCGATCAGAGTGGGCGACAAGAAAACATCGGTTCAGATCGCACGTCGCGGGTTTTTGTGCAACAGACGCCTGACCCCATGCAAAACCAGCAGCTCTTCCCCGCCGACTATCACCCCGCGGCGCGCATGACCATGCGCTTGACGTCTTCACGGTACTCGGGGCGCACGAGGTAGTACGCGTAGGCCTCGAGCACGGTTTGGAAGGCCACGCCGCGGCCGACGATCTTGAAGTACCCGATGCCGTACTCGTCGTGCAGGTCGCGCACCTCCCGATCGGTGAAGATCACCGGGTGGCCCGGCTCGTGGTCGAAGAAATCGGCGCGCTTCGCGACGCACTCGAAGGGGCGCATCGTGCCCGACCGCTGATCCTCGCTGTTATGCAGGTAGTGTTGCGCGCGATGCGGGCACCGGTAGGCGCAGAACTCGTTCACCATGACCTCCACCTTGTCGCGGTCTTCGAGCGCCGCGAGAAACGCCGGATCCTTGTGGCGGTTGTAGTCGAGCACCACGTAGTCGTAGCGCTTCGTCATACGGTTGACCTCGGCCGCGTCCGCCAGCGCGCGCGTGGTGGACAGCACGCAGCGCATGCCGTAACGCTCGCGCACGTAGTCGCCCACGAGGTCGGCGTACACGATGGCCTCGACGCCGTAGCGGCTGGCGATGGCGAGCATCGCGTTCAGGTACTCGTCGTGCAGGTCGTCCTCGTCGGCCAGCATGTTCGTCAGCGTGAGACGCGCCTTCACGCCGTGCTCGGCCAAGAGCGAGAACGCCTCCTCCATCTGCCGAGGCGTGGCTCGCTCGCGCAAGAACGCGCGGCCGCCGTTCAGGTCGCACGCGGGAAAGCAGCCGTACACGCTGTCGATGCGCACGCCGTCCTGGAACAGCGCCGGGCGCTGCTCCAGCAAGCGGATGAAGAACAGGTTGAGCCCCAGCCCCACCGTGAAATCCGGCAGCGTGTAGTTGATCATGCGTTCGTTCCTCCAAAATCACCGGTCGTTCGTAGCGTCAGCGAGGGGCTCCCTGGTGCCCGAGATCGTGGGGAGGGCGAGGGCGAAGCGTACTTCGGTACGCGAGTCCTCGGCCTCGCCGCGAGATCGGGTGCCAGGGAGCTCCGCAGCGTCGAGCAGTTCCGGCGGCCGACAAACCGCCGGAACTTCCCTAGAACATGCACATCTCCAAGTGTTCGCCGAGCGTCGCGTGCAGCTTATCGTACATCGATGAGGGCTTGTTCGGGGTCCAGGTTGGACGCTTCATAGCGAAGCACACGGCTTCCTTGCCCATGAACTGCTTGATGGGCACGCGCCCGCTCACCGCGATGGCCTGCTCGGGACAGATGTGCTCGCACAGGCGGCACTGCATGCAGGCGCTCGGACGGTGCACGATGCCGAACACGCCGCCCTCGTCGAGCTTCTTGATGGCGCCCGTGGGACAGAACACCGCGCACATGCGGCACGAACTGCACTTCTGGGCATCGATGGACACGGCGCCGATGACACGCGTCTCCACCTCGTCGGCCGTCGGTTGCCCCACGTGCTGCAGGTAGTTGTACAGCCGCACGCGGCGCGTGGGGACGAACTGCGACAGCGTCCCATCTGCGCCCACTTTGCGATGCGCCGCAGGAACGGGCTCGGCCTCGACCATCCCCAACTCCTCGGCCACCGCCGCGCCAGCTGCGCGGGTCGATGCGTCCTTGGCCGAGCGGAAGAAGTCGCGCCGCCCCACCCCGTCGCTGCCTGCCTGGCCGTGCGACCCGCCGGGCTCCAACACGCGCTCGGGCACGCATTCCTCCAGGTCGATGGGCATGGAGGATCCGAACGCCTCAAGCAGGTTGCGCGCGCCCTCCACCACCTCGCGCACGAGCGCGCCGCCCGGAGCATGTGGGCACGTCTCGCACGAACCGCAGGCCAGCGTCGCGTCGAAGGCGCGGTACGCCGCCAACCCCACGAGCGCCGACTCGTCCATGCGCCCCAGGCACGGCACCGCGCACGCGGCCGACGCATCGTCGGCCGCGACGTTGGCCGCCTCGAGCGCCTGCTCGCACACGATGACCGGATGGCCTTTCGTCGCCACGATGGAGTGCTTGAGCTGCGCCGTCAGCTCGGCATCCGTCGGGTTGCGCAGCTCGATGGCGCAGGTGGGGCACGCCGTGGCGCACGTGCCGCATCCGATGCAGCGCTCGGGCTCTACGAGCAGCTCGCCCGCGCGGTACGCCAGCGCGCCCGACGTGCATGCCTCCACGCAGCGCAGGCAGTCGGCGTTGCGGTTGCGAACCGAGATGCAGCGTTCCTCATGCACGGCGATGGCATCGCTCTCGATCTCGCCCAAC
>NZ_DBFEGU010000145.1:0-14980 GCF_048329335.1 Eggerthella sp.
ATATGCTAGAGTAGCAAGTGCTGTATTCAAGTGAACAGGCGCGCATCGCCGCGCTGCAAGCCACGAAAAGGATGGCGCATACATGGCAGGATTTCTTTCCAAGCTCCTGACGCTTGGCGAGGGCAAGCAGCTCAAGCACTACGAAGCCACCGCGGCCAAGATCAACGGCCTCGAATCCGAGATGCAGGCGCGCTCTGACCAGGAGCTTCGCGCGCTCACCGCCGCGTTCCGCGAACGCGCCCAGAACGGAGAGGATCTCAAGAGCCTTCTGCCCGAAGCGTTCGCCGCCGTGCGCGAGGCCTCGGTGCGCACGCTGGGGCTGCGTCACTTCGACGTGCAGCTCATCGGCGGCATGGCTTTGAACGACGGCCAGATCGCCGAGATGAAGACCGGCGAGGGCAAGACGCTCGTCTCCACGCTGGCCGGCTACCTGAACGCCCTGCCCGGCAACAACGTGCACGTGGTCACCGTCAACGACTACCTGGCCCGTCGCGACAGCGAGTGGATGGGGCAGGTGTACCGCTTCCTCGGCATGGAGGTGGGCCTCATCCAGAACGGCATGCGCCCCGACAAGAAGATACCCGCCTACAAGGCGGATGTCACTTACGGCACGAACAGCGAGTTCGGCTTCGACTACCTGCGCGACAACATGGTGACGCGCGCAGAGGCCCGCGTGCAGCGCGGCCACCACTTCGCCATCGTCGACGAGGTGGACTCCATCCTCATCGACGAAGCCCGCACGCCGCTCATCATCTCGGGAGCGGGCACGCAGGCGGCCGAGACGTACAATAAGTTCGCGCGCGTCATGGTCGGCCTCGTGCCCGAGGCCGACTTCGACATGGACGAGGCGAAGAAGACCATCAACGCCACCGAGAGCGGCCTGGAGAAGATCGAGGCCATGCTCGGCATCGACGACATCTACGCCGACCCGTCCGGCCAGCTGCCGAACCACTTGCAGCAGGCGCTCAAGGCCCAGTTCCTGTTCCACCGCGACGTGGACTACGTCGTGGTGAACGGCGAGGTGAAGATCGTCGACGAGTTCACCGGCCGCATCATGGAAGGCCGCCGCTACTCCGAGGGCCTGCACCAGGCGCTCGAGGCGAAAGAGCGCGTGCTCGTGCGCGAGGAGAACCAGACGCTGGCCACCATCACGCTGCAGAACTACTTCCGCCTGTACGAGAAGCTCTCCGGCATGACCGGCACGGCCATGACCGAGGACGCCGAGTTCCGCGAGATCTACAAGCTGCCGGTCGTGGCCATCCCGCCGAACCGCCCAGTCGCCCGAAAGGACGAGGACGACCTCATCTACCGCACGGTGGAGGCGAAGTTCAACGCCGTGGCCGACGACGTGGCCGAGCGCAACAAGGCGGGCCAGCCCTGCCTCATCGGCACCGTGTCCATCGAGAGCTCCGAGAAGTTGTCGCGCCTGCTGGACAAGCGCGGCATCAAGCACGAGACCTTGAACGCGAAGAACCACGAGCGCGAGGCACACATCATCGCGCAGGCGGGCCGCGTGGGCGCCGTGACCATCGCCACGAACATGGCCGGCCGAGGCACCGACATCCTGTTGGGCGGCAACCCCGACGTGCTGGCCGACGACGTGCTGCGCGAGCGCGGGCTCGATCCGGACGCCGAACCTTTGACCGAGGACGGCGAGCCGAACCCGGCCCTTCCCACCGACGAGCAGCGCGCGGACGCGCTGGCCGAGGCGAAGCGCGTGTGCGCCGAGGAGCACGACCAGGTCATCGCGGCCGGCGGCCTCACCGTCATCGGCACCGAGCGCCACGAGTCGCGCCGTATCGACAATCAGCTGCGCGGCCGTGCCGGCCGTCAGGGCGACCCCGGCGTGACGCAGTTCTACCTGTCGCTCGAAGACGACCTCATGCGCCTGTTCGGCGGCAACCGCATGGACTCCATCGCCCGCATGATGGAGAAGACCGACATGCCCGAGGACATGCCCATCCAGGCCGGCATGGTGTCGAAGGCCATCGAAGGCGCCCAGCGCCAGGTGGAGAGCATGCACTTCGCCGCCCGTAAGAACGTCCTCGAGTACGACGACGTCATGAACCTGCAGCGCGTGGCCATCTACAGTGAGCGCAACGCCATCCTCGACGGCAAAGACATGGACGAGCGCATCCCCGAGATCATCGGCGACGCGGTGGAAGCCGTCGTCGCGGAGAACTGCCCGGCCAAGGTGCCCAGCGACGACTGGGATGCCAAGGCCGTGGAGCTGTGGGCCGCCAACATGACGGGTCGCGACGACTTCAGCGTGGCCGAGGTCGACCACGACGACGACCCCGCCGTGCTGTCCGAAGCGTTGGAAGCGTACTTGGAGGACGTGTTCGCGAGCAAGTCCGAGCAGCTGGGCGAGCCGGTGATGAAGATGCTGGAGGGCCAGGTCATGCTGCGCATGATCGACACGCGCTGGATGGCGCACCTCCAGGAGATGGACTATCTCAAGGCCGGTATCGGCCTGCGCGCGTTCGGCCAGCGCGACCCGCTGGTGGAGTACAAGAACGAGGCGTACAACGCGTTCCAGAACCTGACTGCGGGCATGTACGAGGATTATCTGCGCACGCTGTTGCGGCTCCAGGTGGCTGTGAAGCAGGAGCAGCCGGCGTTGGCGGAGGACAAGAGCCCGCTCGACGGAAAGGTGAGCTACTCGTCTCCCGAGCAGGCTCTCGAGCAGACGGGCGTGGGCGCCGCGCGCAAGCAGGCGGCCGCGGCTCCGCCCAAGTCCGCGGCGGCGAAGCCCCAGACGTACACGAAGGACAAGGACGATCCCTTCGCCAACGTCGGGCGCAACGAGCCGTGCCCCTGCGGCTCGGGCCTCAAGTACAAGAAGTGTCACGGACGAGATCAATAAGGAATCATGGCTGATAGAGACGAAAAAGACTTGGAGAAGGTAGCCCAGCGCGTCGAGGCGGCGCACGGCTACCTGCACATCGACGAGCGCGCGGCGGAGCTGGCGAAGCTCGACGAGGAGATCGCGCAGCCCGGCTTCTGGGACGACGCCTCGCATGCCCAGAGCGTGTCGAAGCAGGCCAGCGTGCTGCGCGACACCATCGCAGAGTACGACGAGGCCGCAGCGTTGTTGGACGATGCGCGCGCCGCGTTCGACTTGGCATCGGAGGACGAGCTGTTCGCCGAGGAGGCCTCCGCGGCTCTCGACAAGCTCGACGAGCTGCTGGACGCGCTCGAGATCAGCTCGTGGTTCTCGGAGCGCTTCGACGGCGGCGACGCCATCCTGACGGTGAACCCCGGCTCCGGCGGCCTCGAGGCCCAGGACTGGACCGACATGCTCTACCGCATGTACGTGCGCTACGCCGAGAAGAAGGACTGGAAGGTCACCGTGCTCGACGTGGTCCCGGGCGAGGGCATCGGGCTGGACAAGGCCACCATCCAGATCGAAGGACGCAACGCCTTCGGCATGCTGAAAAGCGAGAGCGGCGTGCACCGCCTCGTGCGCATCAGCCCCACCGACGACAAGAAGCGCCGTCACACCACGTTCGCGGGCGTGGAGGTGCTGCCGGTGCTGCCCGACGACATCGAGGTGGATCTCAACCCCGCCGACGTGCGCGTGGACGTGTACCGCTCCAGCGGCCCCGGCGGCCAGTGCGTCAACACCACCGACTCGGCCGTGCGCCTTACGCACATCCCCACGAACATCGTGGTGACGTGCCAGAACGAGAAGTCCCAGCTGCAGAACAAGGAAGCGGCGTTCCGCGTGCTCAAGGCGAAGCTCTACGAGCGCGAGGAGCAGAAGCGCCAAGAGGAGCTGGCCGAGCTGCGCGGCGACCGCATGGACAACACCTTCGGCAGCCAGATCCGCAACTACGTGCTGTACCCCTACCAGATGGTGAAGGACGTGCGCAGCGGCATCGAGACCGGCAACGTCGACGCCGTGCTGGATGGGGAGTTGGATGAGTTCGTAATAGGCTACCACCGTTGGCGAGTATCTCAATGACGGTTGCTGGATGACGGCCGGCTGTGGCGGCGCATCTTGCCTTTCAGAACCCGCGCGGCTTCGCACACGGCCCATCAGGCCGCTTAGCTCAGCCGCGCGGAACCTTCAAGGCAACCTGCACCACCACAGCCAACCTGTTGTTTACATTGTTGAGTTCTAGAAAGGAACAGGCATGACCGAACTTGAACGGCGGGCGAACGAGATGCGCTCCGACATCGTGCGCATGATCGCGGAGGCGGGCAGCGGGCATCCCGGCGGGTCGCTGTCGTGCGCCGACATCCTTGCGGCGCTGTACTTCGGCGGAGTGCTCGATCATGATCCCGAGCGACCCGATTGGGAAGAGCGCGACCGCTTCATCCTGGCGAAGGGCCATGCGGCTCCGGCTTTGTACGCCGTGCTCGCCCAGGCGGGCTACTTCCCCCGCGAGGAGCTGCTCACGCTGCGCAAGCTGGGCACGCGACTGCAGGGCCATCCCGACTCGAACCTCGTGCCGGGCGTCGAGGTGTCCACGGGCTCGCTCGGCCAGGGCCTGTCCGTCGCGGCGGGCGCCGCGGCCGGTCTCAAGCTGGACGGCAAGCCGCAGAGCGTGTTCGCCTTGCTCGGCGACGGCGAATGCCAGGAAGGGCAGGTATGGGAGGCTGCCATGTTCGCGGCGCATCGCAACCTCGACAACCTGGTGGCCGTCGTGGACCGCAACTGCCTGCAGATCGACGGCGACACGGCCGATGTGTGCGATCCGGGCGATCTCGCAGCGAAGTTCCAGGCCTTCGGCTGGGATGCGCGCGAAGTGGACGGCCACGACATGGCCGCGCTCGTGGAGGCGCTCGCTGCGGCGAAGGCCGATCGCGCGGGCAAGCCCCATGCGCTGATCGCGCGCACGGTGAAGGGCAAGGGCGTGTCGTTCATGGAGAACCAGGCGGGTTGGCACGGCAAGGCGCCGAACGCCGAGCAGATGGAGACCGCGCTGGCCGAGCTGGCGGCGCCGAGCGGAGAGGAGTCCAGCCGTGGTTAAGCTGGCGAACGAAGAGCAGTCCCAGGTCAAACGTGCCACGCGCGCCGCATACGGCGCCACGTTGGCCGAGCTGGCGAACGAGGGTTTGCCTGTGGTGGCCGTGGACGCCGATCTGACGGGCTCCACCACCACGAAGAAGCTGGCCGACGCGGGCTTCGCCGACCGTCTGTTCAACTGCGGCATCGCCGAGCAGAACATGGTGGATGTGGCCGCCGGCCTCGCGGCCACCGGCCATATCGCCTACACCGGCTCGTTCGCCGTGTTCGGAACGGGTCGCGCCTACGACCAGATCCGCAACACCGTGTGCTACAGCAACCTCGACGTGAAGATCGCCCCCACGCACGCCGGCATCTCCGTCGGCCCCGACGGCGGCAGCCATCAGATGCTCGAGGACGTTTCGCTCATGCGCGGGCTTCCGAACATGCGCGTGCTCGTGCCGGCGGACTACGCCGCGGCTCGCGCGGCCATCCGACTGGCTGCTGAAACGCCAGGCCCTGTGTACGTGCGCATGGGCCGCGCATCGGTGCCGGCCGTCTATGCCGACGGGGTGGAGCTGGAGCTCGGGCGCGCCTACGTGCTGCGCGAAGGCTCGGACGCCACCATCGTCGCCTGCGGCGTCGAGGTGGAGCAGGCGCTGAAGGCTGCCCAGATGCTGGCCGCCGAGGGCGTCGAGGTCGAGGTCATCGACGCGTTCAGCGTGAAGCCCCTCGACGAGGACACCGTTCTCGCGTCGGTGGGGAAGACGGGGCGCGCCGTGGTCGCCGAGGAGCACAGCGTGTACGGCGGCCTCGGGTCGGCCGTGGCCGAGACGCTCGCGCGCTCGAATCCGGCTCCGGTCGAGTTCGTGGGCATGCGCGACCAGTTCGGCAAATCGGGCGAATTCGAGGAGCTGCTCGACTACTTCGACCTGGGTTCCAGGGCGATTGTCGAAGCTGTGAAGAAGGTCATGGCCCGATAGTGCTTCTGCTAGAATCAACCCGTCTCAGTACCCTACTATTCGAACGGAGCACTCTGTGACGAACGACATAAGCCAAGGGGTTCCCGCGCGTCCCGCACGACGCGGCGGCGCCCACGCGGCGCCCGCGCGGCAGACCACGTCGCAGCTTTCTGCGTCGCTGCCGGTGCTGGAAGTCGATGACATTCCCCAGCAAACAGGCACGCCGGTCATCACGTTCGACCATGTGACGAAGGTGTACCCGGCTCAGCCGAACAAGCCGGCGCTTAACGATATATCCCTGCAGATCTACGCGGGCGAGTTCATCTTCCTCGTGGGCCATTCCGGCTCCGGCAAGTCCACGTTCATCCGCATGCTCATCCGAGAGGTGAAGCCCTCGCAGGGCCACATCTACGTCGCGGACGAGGACCTGACCACCATGCGCAACTGGCGCGTGCCCTACCTGCGCCGCAACATCGGCTGCGTGTTCCAGGACTTCAAGCTGCTGCCGAACAAGACCGTGTTCGAGAACGTCGCGTTCGCGCTCGAGGTAATCGGCAAGAGCCGCCACGTCATCAAGACGCAGGTACCCGAGGTGCTGCGCCTCGTCGGTCTGCAGGACAAGCTCAACAAGCGCCCCGACCAGCTGTCCGGCGGCGAACAGCAGCGCGTGTCCATCGCGCGCGCCATCGTGAACCGCCCGCCGCTTCTGGTGTGTGACGAGCCTACCGGCAACCTCGACCCGCAGACGTCGCGCGGCATCATGGATCTGCTCGAGCGCATCAACCGCACGGGCACCACGGTGCTCGTGGCGACGCACGACCGCGAGATGGTGGACAACATGCGCCGACGCGTCATCGCGCTCGACCGCGGACACCTCACCCGCGACCAGGATCGGGGGGTGTACGGTTTCGATGTCTAGTTTCTTCTACTTTATCAAGGAGTCCCTCAAGGGCTTCACGCGCAACCTGTCGACGGCGCTGGGATCCATCGTGACCATCTTCCTGTCGCTGCTGATCATCGGCGTGTTCCTCGTCGGCGGCTTCGTCGTCGAGAAGCTCGTCTCGTCGGTGGAGAGCGAGGTGTCCATCACGGCCTACGTGTCCGACGATGCCTCCGATGCCGATATCCAGTCGGTCGAGAACTTCATCGAGGGGCTCGACGGCGTGGCATCGGTGGGCTTCACGAACAAGGAGCAGGCGCTCGAGAAGTTCCGCTCCTCCACGACGTCCGACATCATCGACACGCTGGACGGGCAGAACCCGCTGCCGCGCTCGATCGACGTCGAGCTGTCCGACCCGCAGCTGGTCGAGCAGGTGGCCGATGCGATCCGCGGCAACTCCACCTACCAGCAGATCATCGGGTACGACACGCCCGAGCAGTCGCTCAAGTACGGCCAGCAGACGGTCGACCGCCTGTTCACGCTCACGAACTACGTGCGCTACATCGGCATCGCGCTGGTGGCTCTGCTCATCTTCATCGCCATGGTGTTCATCAACAACACCATCCGCCTGGCCATTCTGGCGCGCCGCAAGGAAATCGCCATCATGCGCCTCGTGGGCGCGTCGAACGGCTTCATCCGCGGGCCCTTCCTCATGGAAGGCGCGCTGCACGCCATCATCGGCTCGCTTTTGGCGGTGGGCTGCCTTGAGCTTCTGCGCACGCTCGCGCTGCCGAAGCTGCAGAGCGCGCTCATGTTCCTCAACTTCGACCTGAGCCTGAACACCTTCCTGTTCATCTACGCCGTGCTGGTGGGCGCGGGCCTGCTCATCGGCCTGCTGGGTTCGGCGTTCGCCATGCGCCGCTACCTCAAGGTGTAACCGGTTGAACGGCCATGGCCAAGCATACTGACACTTCGCATGTTGCGGCGTCCGCCCGTCGAGCGCGGGCGCGCAACATGCGCCTTATCAAGGCCTGCATCGTCGTCATCGTCGTGAGCGTCGCTTTCGTCGCGGGCTTTACTGCGCGAGGCGACGCTTCTCTTCTCGAGTCGCTCGGCTTCACGTCGCTTGTGGTGGACGTCGACCGCAATCCGGGATCCACCACGTCGGGCGACACCTACGACTCCCTCGGGGCGCGCGTGGAGGAGGTCGAGGGCATCATCGACAACGACAGCTTGGACTCCTACGATTTGAACATGGCCACGACCAACGTGCTGAACGCGCTTTCGGACACGACGGAAGACGCGTATCTGCGCTATTACGATCCTGCGCGCTACGCCGCGCTCATGCAGGACAGCGCCGAGCAGTCGGCGGGCATCGGCGTGCTGTTCTCCGAATACAAAGGGCGCGCTTACGCGGCCGACGTGTTCGAGGGTTCGGCCGCCCAGATGGCCGACGTGCGCAGCGGCGATTTCGTGGTGGCCATCGACGGCGACCGCGGACACGAGTGGACCACGAACGAGGTGACCTCCGCGCTCAAGCGCGAGGAGGGCGAGAACGTCGTCATCACGTGGCGGCGCGCCAGCTCGCTCGACGACGAGGGCGGCGAGGAGTTCACTACGACGCTCGTGTGCTCGAACTACGCGGTGAAGAACGTGGAGACCGAGCTTTCCGACACGGTGGGCTACATCAAGCTCAAGCAGATCACGCAGAACGCGGCAGACCTCGTGAAGAACGCGGTCGCCGACCTCGAGTCGCAAGGCGCCACATCGTTCGTGCTCGATATCCGCGACAACCCCGGCGGTTTCCTCACGCAGTCGGTGGATATCGCCAGCCTGTTCGTGAAGAGCGGCACCATTGTGAAGATCCAGACGAAGGCCGAGGAGACGTCCAAGACCACCTCGCGCCCCTACGTGACGGAGAAGCCGCTGGTCTTGCTCGTGAACGGCAAGACCTCCGCTTCCGCCGAGGTGCTGGCCGCGTCGCTCAAGGACAACCAGCGCGCCACGCTCGTGGGATCCACGACGTTGGGCAAGGGCTCGGTGCAGGTGACGCGCGATTTGAGTTTCGGCGGAGCGCTGCGCTACACCGCCGCGTTCTACAAGAGCCCGCTCGGACACGACATCGAAGGCGTGGGCGTCACCCCCGACGTGATGGTGGGTTTGGCGGAGGGCGAGGATAACCAGAAGGCTCTCGCGCTCGAAACCGCCCAGTCCCTCGTGAAGGGCTAGCCGTGGGGCGGACGCGTTCCCATACGCGCCGGCATCCCCGTAGCAACCCGCGGGGCGTGCTGAGCGTGCGCGGAGGCGGCTTCGGCTTCGTGCAGACGGCGGAGGGCGAGTTCTTCGTTCCGGAATCCAAGATGGCGGGTGCGTTCGACGGCGATCTCGTGGAAGTGGCGCCGCTGCCCGTGCAGAGCGGCCGCAAGAAGCAGCCACATGAACGCAAAGCAGATCTTCGCGCAGGAGAGAAGCCGGCGGCGCGCGTGCTGCGGGTCGTCGACCGTGCGCACGACACGCTCGTGGGGCGCTACGAGGTGGCCGAACCTTTCGGCGTGGTCGTGCCCGAAGATGCGAACATCCCCTATGACATATTCACCATGCGTGCCGACCGGCCCGACATCGAAGACGGATCGCTCGTGCGCGTGCGCATCACGACGTTTCCTTCGCGCAACACGGCGGCCACCGGCGTTATCGAGGAGGTGCTCGGGCTCGCCGACGACGAGCACGCGGCCGTAGACGTGGTGATCGCCCGTCACAAGCTGGAGACGGTGTTCTCCGAAGGGGCGCTTTCGGAGGCGCGAAGCGCGGTGCTCGACGAGGACGGCGCGTTGGCGTCGGGGTACCGCGACTTGAGGGAGCGTTTCACGTTCACCATCGATCCGGCCGATGCGAGGGACTTCGACGATGCGGTCAGCCTGGAGCCCGTTTCGACCTGCGGGGTTGGAACCGGCATCCGCGTGGTGGACGAGCGCGGGCTCGGGGTGGCGCGTTGGCGGTTGGGCGTGCATATCGCCGACGTGGCGCACTACGTGCCGTGGAATTCCTCGCTCGACCTCGATGCGCGCAGGCGGGCGACCAGCGTGTACCTCGTCGACCGTGTGATTCCCATGCTGCCCGACGAGTTGTCGGGCGATCTGTGCTCGCTCAAGCCCGACGAAGTGCGTCGTACGATGACGGCCGACCTCTACCTCGACGATCGGGCGCGGCTCGTGGCCTACGATCTGTATCCGGCGCTCATCCGCTCGCATGCGCGCCTGTCGTACGAGGAAGCGCAGGCGCTGCTGGACCGTTGTCATCCTGAGCGGAGCGCCGAAGGCGCGGAGTCGAAGGATCTCGTGCGGCGCGACGGCGCTTGCGCGCCGGGCGACGGGCTTTCCGACCGCCTCGCCGCGCTGTCGCGCCTGGCGAAGCAGCGGTTCGCCTCCCGCGAGAGGGCGGGCGGCCTCGACTTCGACTCGGTCGAGGCGCGCGTGGTTCTCGATGAGGAGGGGAGTCCGACGGGTATCGACTTGCGCGTCAAGACCGACGCGACCTCGCTCATCGAAGAGGCCATGATCCTTGCGAACGAGACCGTCGCCAAGCACCTGCGCGATGCGAAGTTCCCCAGCCTGTACCGCGTCCACGAGCAGCCTTCGGCCGACAGCTTGGCGGCGCTCGTGCCCGTGTTCCAGGACTTCGCGTGGTTCCGCGACATCGATCAAGCCGACTTCATCGCGGGCGATGCGCACGTCGTCCAGCGCGTGCTGGAGGCGAGCGCGGAGCGTCCCGAGGGCGAGCTCGTGTCGACGCTCCTGCTGCGGTCGATGAAGCGGGCGGTGTACCGTCCCGACTGCGCTGCGCACTACGGCCTGGCCAGCGGGGCCTACACGCATTTCACGTCTCCCATCAGGCGCTATCCCGACCTTGTGGTGCATCGTATGCTCAAGGCCCTCATCGGCGGACGCCCGGAGAAGTTCGACCAGGAAAAATCGGCGCTGCCATGGATCGCCGAGCACTCCTCCGACATGGAGCGCATAGCCGAGAAGGCTGCGCGCGAGTCGCAGGAGGTCAAGCTCATCGAGTATCTCGAGCGGTTCGTGGGGCAGACGTTCTCGGCGACGGTGTCGGGGGTGGCGACGTACGGCGCGTACGTGCGCCTCGACAACACGGCCGAAGGTTTGATCCCGTGCAAGAACCTTGGTTCGGAGTACTTCGCGCTCGATCCTGTGCAGCATCGTCTGACCGGGCAGGACACGGGCGCGTCGTATCGCCTGGCGCAGCGGCTCGCCGTCGTGCTCGTCTCTGCCGATCCGCGTGCTCGGCGCTTGGACTTTCGTCCTGCCCGCGACGAGCGATAGGGCGCCGGCATGGGACGGGTGCGCGAGGTCTTCGCGGCCATGGGTCGCGAGATGCGCAAGAACAAAGGGTCGTTTGCGGTATACGTGGTGCTGCGCCTTATCGTGTTGGCATGCGCGGTCGGCTCGCTCGCCTTCGACAACTACGAGGCGTTCTTCCTGTGCCTGCTCACGCTCGTGCTGTTTCTCGTCCCCACGTTCATAGAGGTGAACTTCAGCATCTCCATCCCCGAGACGCTCGAGGTGGTCATCGCGCTGTTCATCTTCGCGGCCGAGATACTGGGGGAGCTGCTCCACTTCTACACCATCTTCCCGTTCTGGGATGCGCTGCTGCATACGTTCAACGGGTTTCTGGCTGCCGCTATAGGCCTTGCCCTCGTGTCCATCCTTAACCGCTCGGATCGCATCGCGTTCTCTCTGTCGCCGTTCTTCTGCGTGGTGGTGGCGTTCTGCTTTTCCATGACCATCGGCGTGCTGTGGGAGTTCTTCGAGTTCGGCATGGACGAGATGTTCGGACTCGACATGCAGAAGGACACGGTGATGACCGGCATCTCCAGCACGCTGCTCGATCCGTCGGGCTCGCAGCATCCGCAACGTATAGACCGTATCGAATCCGTCGAGGTCAACGGGCAGGAGCTAGGTGTCGGCGGATATCTGGACATCGGGCTGCGCGATACCATGGGAGACCTGTTCGTGAACTTCGTCGGAGCGCTTGCGTTCTCGGTCATCGGGTACCGCTACCTCAAAAGCAAGGGCGAGGGCCGGTTCGTGCGACGTTTCGTGCCCACCCCCGCACCGCCCGACGATGTCGAAACTTTGACTATCTAACTACATACGGTATGATGCGGCCGATGTGAAACGACGGACGAGGAGGCGGGGATCGTGGACGGTTCGAACGAGACGGCGAGCGCTTCTCAAAGACGGCGCGAGGAAATCGACGACCTGCTGTCCGGCACGTTCAACTCCATCCTGCGCATCGAGGAGCAGTCGCTGGACAACCGCCTGACGCACGGGCTCACCATAACCGAGGTCCACACCATCGTGGCTATCGGCCTGCACGAGCGCAATCCGATGAACGTGATAGCCGCGCGCCTGAACGTGACCTTGGCTACGCTGACCACGGCGGTGAACAAACTGGCGAACAAGGGCTTCGTGGAACGTACGCGCGCCGAGGACGATCGTCGCAAGGTGCTGGTCTCGCTCACCAAGAAAGGCAGGCAGGTGCTGCGCGCGCACAACCTGTTCCACCATCAGATGATCGACGAGGCGTTGGCCGATCTTACCGAGGAGGAGGAGCGCGTGTTCGCCGGGGCGCTCAAGAAGGTGAAGGGCTTCTTCGACGCGCAGGCGTGAGGAGTTTGCGACCTGCGGGGCAGGCGTGAGCGGTCACGCAGCTCTCCTCGCACACGCAGCGATTGCTCGTCGCACTGCATGACCGCTCACGCCCTGTTCGCGGTTGGGCTATTCGGCTGGATGCGTCGAGGGGGCCTGTCTTGGGTGCGCCTGGAACGGGGCGGTGGGAATAAGAGGAAGGGCGCAGAAATCGTGGAGGGCGCATGGCGGCTCTTGCAATCGGAGTCCCGTCACCATACCATTACTTCCGGAGAAATACTTTGACTATCAAACTAAATTGCATGAAGCGAAAGGAACGCACCATGGCTACCATCGACACCGTGAAGGAAGTCCTCGTCGAGAACCTCGATCTCGAGGCCGAGAAGATCACCGAGGAGGCCACGCTGGAGTCGCTCGGCATCGACTCGCTGGACATGGTCGAGCTCATCTGCGACCTCGAGGAGAAGTGCGACGTCGAGTTCGGCGAGCCCGAGGGAATCGAGACGGTGGGTCAGCTGGTCGCGCACATCGATTCGCTGTAACGCGCGTTGATCGGGCCCCGTACGGGGCCCGCTTGTATGACGGGGCCCGAACGGGGCCGTGGGTTCGAGGAAGAGAGAGCATGAGCATGAAGACGCGGGTAACGGAACTGCTGGGCATCGAGGTGCCCGTCGTGCAGGGCGCGATGGCGCGCATCGCGGATGCGAGCCTGGCCGGCGCGGTGAGCGAGGCCGGCGGCCTCGGCATCATCGCATGCGGCGGCGCGCCGCTCGACTGGGTCGAGGAGCAGGTGCGCATCGCCCGCTCGATTACCGACAAGCCCATCGGCGCGAACGTCATGCTCATGGATCCGAACGCGGGCGAGACGGCCGAACTTCTGGCGAAGCTGCGTGTTGACGTCATCACGACGGGCGCGGGTTCTCCCGCGAACTACATGCAGCTGTGGAAGGACGCCGGCATCAAGGTGGTGCCCGTGGTGGCCTCCAGCGCGCTGGCCGCGCGCATGGAGCGCCTCGGAGCCGACGCCGTGGTGGCCGAGGGCACCGAGGCCGGCGGCCATATCGGCGAGCTGACCACGATGGCGCTCATCCCCGCAGTATGCGACGCCGTGTCCATCCCCGTGATCGCCGCAGGCGGCATCGCCGACGGGCGCGGCATGGCCGCCGCCTTCGCGCTGGGCGCCGAGGGCGTGCAGGCGGGCACCCGCTTCCTCACGGTGGACGAGTGCACCATCGCCGACGCGTACAAAGAGCGCGTGATCGCCGCCAAGGACGCCGACACCATCGTCACAGGCCGCGGCAGCGGGCATCCCGTGCGCTGCCTCAAGAACAAGTTCGCCCGTACCGTGCGCAAGCTCGAAGGCGACGTCGCCGCCAACGGCGACGAGCTGGAGGCTATGTACGTGGGTTCCCTGCGCCGCGCCGTGGAGGGCGACGTGGACAACGGCACCATGATGGCGGGCCAGTCGGCCGCGCTCGTGCACGAGCGCGCCACGGCGGCCGAGGCTATCGCTCGGATGATCGAAGAAGCCGAGGCTCTGGGCGGTCTCGACTTGGAAGCACTGGCTGCGCTGAGCGCCCGGCGCGGGCGTGCGATCTAGGGGGCTCTTGATGGATGAGGAAAAAGGGCTTCGGGAGCCTGTGGGTGTGGAGCGAGGAGGGGCGGCGGCGTCCACCAAGCGAGTTCCGCAGCGAAGCGAGGACTGTTTGAGCGACTGGACGTTGCCGCCCCTCCTCGCGCGCGCGCCCGTCTTCATGTTCTCGGGGCAAGGGGCGCAGAAGCCCGGCATGGGCGCGGACCTGCTCGATATTCCCGAGGTGAAGGGAACGTTTTCCTGCGCGTCCGACGTGCTGGGGTACGACGTGGCCGATCTCGTGCTCAATGCCGATCCCGACGAGCTCAACGACACGCGCAACGCCCAGCCGGCGCTGTGCGTGCTGTCGGTGGGCATCGCCCGCGCGCTCATGGCGCGCGGCGTGCAGCCTGCGGCGGTGCTGGGCTTCTCGCTGGGGCAGGTGAGCGCGCTGGCCGTGTCGGGCATGCTGAGCGACGAGGCGACGTTCGCGCTGGTGAAAGCGCGCTCCGAGCTTATGGCCGAGGCCGCTGCGGCGCACCCCGGCGTCATGAGCGCGCTGCTGAAGGCCGACGAGGACGGCGTGGCTGCGCTCTGCGAGCAGTGCGCCGAGGGCGAGGTGCTGGTGCCCGCGAACTTCAACTGCCCGGGGCAGATCGTCATCGCCGGTGCGCCCGCGGCCGTCGAGCGCGCCGAGGCGGCATGGGCCGAGGCGGGGAAGCGCTCGTCGCGTTTGGCCACCTCGGGCGCGTTCCATAGCCCGCTCATGGCCGATGCGGCGGCGGGGCTCGCAGCTTACTTGGATAACGTCGAGTTCTCGGAGGCGCGCATCCCGCTCGTCTGCAACGTCACTGCCGCGCCGCTGTCCGCCGCCGACGCGCGCGAGAACCTCGTGCGCCACCTCACGAGCCCCGTGCGCTTCGATGCGAGCGTGGCTGCGTTGAC
>NZ_DBFEGU010000146.1:0-10168 GCF_048329335.1 Eggerthella sp.
GTACCGAACGGCGAAAACCGTTATACTGAATCGTTGCAACCATCCAACGAAGAGCTTCGATCAACGGAGAACCGACACTATGAGCATCGATAGTTTTGAAGCGAGCCGCAAGCGCTCCGACGAGATCCGCGCCGATCTTCCCATCCACCCCGAGAAGTACACTATGCTCACGGGCGACCGTCCCACGGGCCGTTTGCACATGGGCCACTACTTCGGCACCATCCGCGAACGCGTCGCGCTGCAGGACATGGGCATAACCACGCGCATCATCATCGCCGACTACCAGGTGATCACCGATCGCGACACCACCGAGCACATCCAGGACAACGTGTACAACATGGTGGTGGACTACCTGGCCTGCGGCATCGATCCCGAGAAGACCATCATCTTCACGCATTCGGCCGTTCCGGCGCTGAACCAGCTCATGCTGCCTTTCCTATCGCTTGTCACCGAGGCCGAGCTTCTTCGCAACCCGACCGTGAAATCAGAGATGGACGCGTCGGGCCATGCGCTCACGGGGCTTCTGCTCACGTATCCGGTGCACCAGGCGTGCGACATCCTGTTCTGCAAGGGCAACATCGTGCCGGTGGGCAAGGACCAGCTGCCGCACATCGAGCAGACCCGCCAGGTTGCGCGCCGTTTCAACGAGCGCTACGGCCACGTGTTCCCCGAGCCCGAAGGCGTGCTGAACGACGCGGTGGAGATCCCCGGCCTCGACGGGCGCAAGATGTCGAAGAGCTACGGAAACGCCATCAGCCTGTCGCTGACCGCGGAGGAAACCGCCAAGCTCATCAAGAAGTCGAAGACCGACGCCGACCGCATGATCACCTACGACAAGGAGAACCGCCCCGGCGTGTCGGCGCTCCTCACCACCGCCGCGCTGTGCACGGGCCGCACCGAGGTCGACATCGCCGAAGAGATCGGCGACGGCGGGTCGGGCACGCTCAAGAAGTACGTCACCGAGAGCGTAAACGAGTTCCTGGCGCCCATCCGCGAGCGTCGCGTGCAGCTGGCCGGCGATATGGACTACATCAAGGACGTGCTGCACGAGGGCAACCGCCGTGCCAACGAGATCGCGAACGCTACGCTCGATGAGGTAAGAGAAGCCATGAACATGGTTTATTAGACTTTTTGGCTTATGACCTGGCCTTATCATTGGAAATCTTGCAAGTGCCCAATTTTTGAAAATTCGGTATTGCGAAATGATGAGGTTCCGGTATAATCTTCACTTGCGCGATCAAGGGCGCACATTCCTCGGTAGCTCAACGGCAGAGCATCCGGCTGTTAACCGGAGGGTTGTAGGTTCGAATCCTACCCGGGGAGCCAGAATTTAACGGCAGGCCAGACGAACAGTCTGGTCTGTTTTTTTATTCCGTCGCATTCGGTATCGCATCGCCTGTCGCATCCGGCACCTTTCGCCTCGCGCACTTCGAAAAGTGCTGATCTTGTGTGCGAGCAAGTATCGGGCTCTGCTCCTCGGATTCTCCGTTGCAGGGCTTATACTGAGGTAGGCGACAACACGTCGCTTATGATCGCAACGCTGACAACACGGTTGCATGCGTCGCAGTATGAGCCCTTCGGGGTGGAAAGCTAGGTTTGTATGTCTCAAGGTACGGTTAAGTGGTTCAGCTCTGAAAAAGGTTACGGCTTCATCTCCCAGGAGAACGGCGAAGACCTGTTCGTCCATTTCAGCGAGATTCAGGGCGACGGCTACAAGAGCCTCGACGAAAACGCCAAGGTGGAATTCGTGATCGCGTCCGGTTCCAACGGCAAGAGCCAGGCCACGCAGGTGTGCGTGCTCTAAAGCTCTGAACGCATGAACGAGCAAAAGCGGCCCTTAGGGGCCGCTTTTTTTGCATGCAAGGCCGGGCTCTGCGGATCACGCTTCGCCGCGCAGCTTCTTCTCGCAGTCATGGATGGTCTTGTCGTAGTTGTCGATCTTGAAGTTCAGGCGATCGAGGCCGGCCTGCATCTCGGCGATGCGCCGCTCCACGAGCGCGCGTTGCTCCTCGAGCAGCGTTTTGCGCGCTTCGAGAGTCGAATCGCCCTGGTCGTACAGCGCCATGTACTCGATGAGCGCCTCGATGGACACGCTGGCGGCCCGCATGCACTTCGCGAACTGCACGCGCGCGCAATCTTGCTCGCTGTAGTCGCGGATGCCGCTTGCCGTGCGGGTGACGTTCGGCAGCAGGCCGATGCGTTCGTAGTAGCGCAGCGTGTCGGCGGACAGGCCGTATTCCTTGCTCACTTCGGCGATCTTCATGGGAAGCTCCTTACCTCGTAGGTGCATTGAACCACATGGAGCCCGCTCCAAGTCAAGCGATGGCAGGCAAGTCGGTTCGGATTCGCGTGTTCCCTTGACTTGGAGTCCGCTCAAAGGACTAGGATGGGTTCGTCAGACTGGGCAAGGCGGGGGACGGCAGGATGCCGGACAAGCCTTCCGGCGAAAAGGAAGGATGCATCATGGACATGAAGGAGAGCTTGGGCCCTGCAGCGGTGTTTCCGCTGGGCGAGGAGAACGAGGCGTACGCGCAGTACTTCGTCGGCACGAGCTATCTGGCGCCGCTGACCGGGGCGGATGCGGGCGTGAGCGTGAGCAATGTGACGTTCGAGCCGGGATGTCGCAACAACTGGCACGTGCACCATGTCGGAGGCCAGATCCTGCTGGTCACGGGCGGGCGCGGCTACTACCAGGAATGGGGCCGGCCCGCGCGCGAGCTCAAGCCGGGCGATGCGGTGAGCATCCCGCCCGAAACGAAGCATTGGCACGGGGCGGCGTCGGACAGCTGGTTCTCGCACGTGGCCATCGCCGTGCCGGCCGAAGGCGCGTCGAACGAGTGGCTGGAGCCCGTTGCGGATGAGGAGTACGCCGCGCTGGCATAGCGCTCGCGGCTGCTCGCGGCTCGCGCCGATATAGGAGCTTTCTGCGATTGAAGAAGCCGTTTCGTCGCAAACGGCTTCTTCCGGTATCATAGACAAGTTGCGCCTGCGGGCGCAGCCATGCACCGAACCGCAAGCAGAAAGCGCGCACGCACCATGATCATGCAACTTGAACATATCTCGAAGTCGTTCGGAGGGCGCCAGCTCTTCCACGACGTGACGTTCCGCCTGGAGGAATACGAGCGCCTGGCGCTCGTGGGCCCGAACGGCGCCGGCAAGACCACTATGCTCAACATCATCTCGGGCGCCGAGGATCCCGACGAGGGTCGCGTGCTGTTCGCGAAGGGCGCGCGCGTGGGCTACCTCGAGCAGGAGGCCATCGAGATGGCCGACCCGCCCATCTTCGAGGCGGTCATGTCGTCTCAGGTTGCGGTGCTGGAGGCCGAGCGCCGTTTGCACAAGTTGGAAGCCGAGCTGGGCGAGGCTCCCACGCCGCAGCAGCTTGCCGCCGCCGGGCGCGCCCGCGACGCTTACGAGGTGCTGGGCGGCTACACCATCGAGGCGAAGGTGCGCAGCGTCATGTTCGGCCTGGGCTTCAAGGAGGGCGATCTCTCGCGCTGCACCACCGAGTTCTCGGGCGGCTGGCAGATGCGCATCGCGCTGGCGAAGCTGCTCATCCGCAACCCCGAGGTGCTGCTGCTCGACGAGCCCACCAACCACCTCGACCTGGAGAGCGTGAAGTGGCTCGAGGGATTTTTGCGCGGCTACGCCGGCACGGTCATCGTGGTCAGCCACGACCGCGCGTTCATGGACAACATGGTGGACCGCGTGGCCGAGGTGGACAACGGCCAGGTGAACCTCTACAAGGGCAACTACTCGGCCTACCTCAAAACGCGCGAGGAGCGCCTGGAGCGCCTGCGCGCCGAGGCGGCGAAGCAGGCCGAGGAGATCGCCCATATGGAGGCGTTCATCGAGAAGTTCCGCTACAAGGCCACGAAATCCAAGCAGGTGCAGGATCGCGTGAAGAAGCTCGAGAAGATCAAGCGCATCGAGCTTCCCGAGGAGAAGAAAACCGTCAAGTTCAACTTCAAGCAGCCGCCGCGCACGGGCGACGAGGTGGTGCGCGCCCGCGGTCTCGTGAAGCGCTACGGCGACAAGGCCGTGTACGACGGCTTCGACTTCACCATGTACCGCGGCGACAAGATCGCGCTCGTGGGCCCCAACGGCGCGGGCAAGTCGACGCTGCTCAAGATGATCGCGGGCGCCATCGAGCCCGATGCGGGCACCATCGAGTACGGCGTGCACGTGTCGAAGACCTACTACGCGCAGCACCAGCTGGAGGAGCTGCATCCCGGCAACACCGTGTTCGAAGAGCTCGACCGCGTGGCGCCGGGTTGGAGCGTCTCGCAGGTGCGCACGCTTCTGGGCGCGTTTTTGTTCACGGGCGACGCGGTGGACAAGAAGGTGAGCGTGCTGTCCGGTGGCGAGAAGAGCCGTCTCGCGCTGGCGAAGATGCTGGTGGCCCCGCGGCCGCTCCTATGCCTCGACGAGCCGACGAACCACCTCGACATCGCCAGCGCCGACATCCTGGAGCAGGCGCTCAAGGTGTTCGAGGGCACGATTCTCTTCATCACGCACGACCGTCACCTCATCCGCGGGGTGGCGAACCGCATCGTGGAGATCGAGCCCGGGCGCGCGACGAACTACGACGGCGACTACGACTACTACCTGTTCAAGAGCGGACAGCTGGACGGCGACGGCCCTAGCGGCCCGTCGCTTGTGGACGAGATGCTGGACGAAGGCCCCAAGGCGAAAGCGGCGGGGAAGGCCAAGGACGCCAAGGGTGCGAAAGGGAAGGCGGATGCGAAGACTTCGGCTGCGGCGAGCGGGCCCCAAGCCGAGCTCACGGCGCCGCGCGCGAGCTCGCCCAAGACCAAGGAGCAGAAGCGCCGCGAGGCCGAGGCGCGCAACCGCGCCTACGCCGCGCTCAAGAACCATCGCAAGCGAATCGCCGAGCTGGACAAGCAGATGGAGCGCGACAACGCGCGCATGGCCGAGCTGCTGGAGCTCATGGCCGACCCCGCCTTCTACATCAACGAGGACGCCTCGTCGGACGCCGTGGCCGAGCACGCCAAGCTCAAGCAGCGCCTGACCGCCGCCGAGGAGGAGTGGTTCCTGCTCACCGAGGAGCTGGAGGAAGAGATGGCGAGGCAGGCGGAGCAGCTGTGACGCGGCTTTTGAACATCGTGCTGGTGGAGCCGGAGATCCCGCAGAACACCGGCAACATCGCGCGCACGTGCGCCTGCACGGGAGCGCGGCTGCACCTCGTAGAGCCCATGGGATTTCGCCTGACGCAGAAGAACCTCGCGCGTGCGGGCTGCGACTACTGGGATGAGGTGGACATCGTGCGCTGGCCGTGCGCCGAGGCGTTCTTCGAGGCTCATGCAGCCGACGAGCTGCACCTGTTCACCGGGCAGGCCTGTCGAGGGTTCGGCGACGTGGCGTACGGGGAGGGATCCTTCCTCGTGTTCGGCCGCGAGAGCCGGGGCCTGCCCCTCGGCCTCATCGAGGCGTACGCGAACCGCTGCGTGCGCATCCCCATGCGCGAGGGCCTGCGCAGCCTCAACCTGTCCAACGCCGTGGCGGTGGCCGCCTACGAGGCCCTGCGCCAGCAAGGGTGGCCGGGACTGGGGTAGGAGCTGCAGGTTGACCCAGCCGTCCAAGCGGGCATTTTCGCGCTTTAGCAAGATAAAGCGCGCGGAGGACGTGGAACGCGTGTATACTTGACCGCATTGTCTGCGTCACGTATCAAGGAGGTCGTTCCCATGGCTCGAGTGTACAACTTCTCCGCCGGTCCCGCCGTTCTGCCCGAGGAGGTGCTGCGCGAAGCCGCTGACGAGATGCTCGACTATCGCGGTTGCGGCATGTCCGTCATGGAGATGAGCCATCGCTCCAAGCCCTTCGCCGCCATCATGGAGGCCGCCGAGCAGGACATCCGCGACCTCATGGGCATTCCCGACAACTACCGCGTGCTGTTCCTGCAGGGCGGCGCGTCCACGCAGTTCGCGATGATCCCCATGAACCTCATGAAGAACAAGGTGGCCGACTACATCGTCAGCGGCTCGTGGTCGAAGAAGGCGTTCAAGGAAGCGAAGATCTTCGGCGATGCCCGCTGCGTCGCCTCCTCCGAGGACGAGAACTTCAGCTACGTGCCCGACGTGCGCGCCCTCCAGCTGTCCGACGACGCCGACTACGTCTACATCTGCCAGAACGAGACCATCTACGGCACCGTGTACCACGAGCTGCCCGACACGAACGGAAAACCGCTGGTGGCCGACGTGTCGTCGTGCTTCCTGTCCGAGCCCATGGACGTGTCGAAGTACGGCCTCATCTACGGCGGCGTTCAGAAGAACGTGGGCCCGGCCGGCGTGACTATCGTCATCATCCGCGACGACCTCGTGTCCGAGCCTTTGCCCGGCACGCCCACCATGCTGCGCTACGACACGCATGTCGACGCGAAGAGCCTGTACAACACCCCGCCCGCGTACGGCATCTACATGTGCGGCAAGGTGTTCCAGTGGCTGAAGGCCCAGGGCGGCCTCGAGGCCATGAAAGAGCGCAACGTTGAGAAGGCGCAGCTTCTGTACGACTTCCTCGACCAGAGCGCGCTGTTCAAGGGCACCGCGCGCAAAGAGGACCGCTCCATCATGAACGTGCCGTTCGTCACCGGAAGCGACGAGCTGGACGCGAAGTTCGTCGCCGAAGCGAAGAAGGTCGGCATCGAGAGCATCAAGGGCCACCGCAGCGTGGGCGGCATGCGCGCCAGCATCTACAACGCCATGCCCCGCGAAGGCGTCGAGGCCCTCGTGAAGTTCATGGGCGAGTTCGAGCGCGAGAACGCGTAGGCGGCACGAACCGCCTGCGATCGACGAAGCGCCCGGTCGACGGCCGGGCGCTTCTCATTGGGGCGATGGTGGACCGGGGCTCCTAGTACGCGCTCCAGCCGCCGTCGATGGTGAGGGTCTCGCCGTTGATGAAGCCGGCCTGGTCGGAGGCCAGGAACACCGCGGCGGCGGAGATCTCCTCGGGGGTGCCGGAGCGGGTGGCGCCGGCGTAGCCCGTCGTTGCCTTCGCCATGCCGCGCTCGCTGGGCTGGCGCATCCCGACGCCGATGTTGGTCTGCGTGTTGCCGGGGCAGATGGCGTTGCAGCGGATGCCGGTGTCGGCGTACATGAACGCCACGTTCTTCGTCAGACCCACAACGGCGAATTTCGAGGCCGTGTAGGCGCAGCCTCCTCGTCCGGCGCACAGGCCCGACAGCGACGCGGTGTTGATGATGACGCCGCCTTCGCCGCGCTCCATGAAGTAGCGGACGGCTTTGCGCGTGCCGTACATGACGCTGTTCAGGTTCACCTTCATGAGACGCTCCCATACGTCGTCGTCCATCTCGGCGATGGGAAGCAGGTTGTCCATGATGCCGGCGTTGTTCACGATGATGTCCATCTGCCCGAAAGTCTGGACGGCGCGGTCGACCATGCCCTCCGCGTCGTCTCGGTTCGACACGTCCACCTTGACGACGTCCAGCTTGTCTCCGTACTCGGCCAGCTCCTGCTTGAGCGCGGCGAGAGCCTCCTCGTTGAGGTCGGCGGCCAGACAGCTTGCGCCCGCCTCCAGGAAGCGTTGGACGATGCTCTTGCCGATGCCGGAAGCGCCTCCGGTGATGACGGCGGTCTGACCTGCGAGAACGGGGTTGTGGCGTGCTTCTGACATGGCGATGGCTCCTTTTCGCGATCGGGAAATCATGCACGAAGCGTACCATGCGCGCCGGGTCGCGCTGAACCGGTTCCGCGGCGAAAGGCCTGTTCGGCGCTGAACGCGGGGCTCGCGCGACACGAGCGGCGCGAAAACGTTTTCCAGCGGCGCTGGCGCCGGGCATCTTTGCTCCAAAAACACGCCTCAGCGACTGAGGCGTGTTTTTGGAGCGAAGATGCGTTTCCGCATGCCGAGTCCGGCTTCGCGGCGTTCGCTCCTTGTGAAGTTTCCCTCCCGGCGCATGTCGCCCTCTGCGGTTGCGGTAGACTGATCGCACTATGATTTCGATACCCTACCTCATATGCTCCATTCTGAGCTTCGTGCCCGCCATCGTGTGCCACGAGGCGTGCCACGGCTTCGCCGCCTACAAGCTGGGCGATCCCACGGCCAAGCGCGCGGGACGGCTGTCGTTCAACCCGCTCAAGCACATCGACCCCTTCGGCACGGTCATCATGCCGCTTCTGCTCATGGCCATGAACATGCCGGTGTTCGGCTACGCGAAGCCGGTGCCGTACAACCCAGCCTACTTCAAGGACCCGCGCAAGGGCGACCTCATCGTGGGCCTCGCCGGGCCTGCGGCCAACCTCGTGCTGGCCGTCCTGGGCGCAGTCGTGTACACGCTCGTCATGCTCGTGCTGCCGGTGAGCGCGCTGGCGCAGAACGACGTCTTCTACTACTTCCTCACGTTGTTCCTTCCCATGTTTTCGCTCATCAACCTGTACCTCATGTTCTTCAACCTGCTGCCCATCCCGCCGCTGGACGGCTCGTCCATCTTCGCGTTCTTCCTGCCGCAGAAGTATCTGCCGCAGTATTACAAAGTGCAGCGCTACGCGATGCCGGTGTTCCTCATCGTGGTGCTCCTCGTGCCGTACGTGCTGCATTTCAATCCTATCGGCATCTATCTGGACGCGACGGCCGGCAACGTGTTCGACCTGCTGTTCTCCTTTGGCAGGTAGCAGGGCGGCTCCATGTCGTACAAGGTTCGCATAGACAGCTTCGAGGGGCCGTTCGACCTTTTGCTGTACCTGGTCAGCCGGCAGAAGGTGGATATCGGCGCTATCTCCATCACGCAGATCGCCGATCAGTACCTTGCCGAGGTGTCGCGCATGGACAACCTCGATCTCGACGTGGCAAGCGACTTTCTGTTGGTGGCTTCCACGCTGCTGGAGATCAAGGCCGAAAGCCTGCTGCCGCGCGAGCGCGACGCGGTGGCCGAAGAGTTCGAGGAGCTGGCGCCCAGCGAGGCGCGCGACATCCTCGTTGAGCGCCTGCTGGCCTACAAGCAGTACAAGAACGCTGCCAGCGCGCTGCACATGCGCTTCGTGTCCGAGGGACGCATGCATCCGCGCCCGTTCGGGCCCGACGCGTGCTTCCTGAACCTCATGCCCGACTACCTGAAGGACGTCACGATGGACGGCCTGGCGCTGCTGGCCGCCCGCGCCTTCGCGCGCCGCGACGTGTTCCTGCTGGAATCGGAGCACATCGCTGCGAAGCCCATCCCCGTGGAGGTGCACGTGCGCGCCATCCACCAGCGCATCCAGAACAAGAAGACGCTGCGCTTCTCGGAACTGGTGGACGAGCGCACGCCGGTGCCGGTGGTGGTGGTGACGTTCCTGGCCGTGCTCGAGCTGTACAAGCGCGCCATGGTGAAGATCGAGCAGGCCGAGCTGTTCGGCGATATCGACATACGCTACATCGAAGGGTCGGGCGAGCTCGTGCTCACGGGCGATGACTCGCTGACCTCGGTGGAGGAGGGGTAGGATCCATGTTCCAAGGCTTGCAGGACAACCAGTTGAAGGGCGCGATCGAAGCCATGCTGTTCGTCACGGACGAGCCGGTGGGCACCATCTCGTTGGCCGACATGCTGGAGGTGGAGCCTGGCCAGGCGGAACGCGCGCTCGTGGAGCTGCGGGATCAGCTGGAAGGCGAGAACCGCGGCATCCAGTTGCGCGAGGTGGCCGGCGGCTGGCGGCTGTACACGCACCCCGCCTACCACGAGCTCATTGAGCGCTACGTGCTGTCGTGGGACACGCGCAAGCTGTCGCAGGCGGCCATGGAGACGCTCGCCATCGTTGCGTACCTGCAGCCGGTGACGCGCTCGGGCGTGGCCTCGGTGCGCGGCGTGAACTCCGACAGCTCCATCAACTCGCTCGTTGAGAAGGGGCTCGTGCGCGAGGCGGGCGTAGCCGACGCGCCCGGCAACCCCGCGCTTTACGCTACCACGCGCGCGTTCTTGGAGAAGTTCGGCCTGCGCTCCACGGCCGACCTGCCCGATCTCGACCAGTTCGCGCCCGACGATGACACGCGCGCGTTCATCCGCGAGCGCTTGAGCGCCACGCGCGAGGACGCTTTTGTCGCCGAGGGCGCGCGCCTGGACGGCGACGAGGCCGATCCTCTGGACGGCGTGCGCTTCGAGCTGGACGACGAAGGGCCGGGGAGCATCGCGGAAAGCCCGCGCGAGGAAGCGGCCTCCGAC
>NZ_DBFEGU010000147.1:0-12015 GCF_048329335.1 Eggerthella sp.
GGCTCCATCACGTCCGTGCAGGCCGTGTACGTGCCCGCCGACGACCTGACCGACCCTGCGCCGGCCACGACGTTCACGCACCTCGACGCGAAGACGGTTCTGTCCCGTTCGATCTCCGAGCTGGGCATCTACCCGGCAGTCGACCCGCTGGAGTCCACCTCCCGCGCGCTCGACCCGCAGATCGTCGGCGAGGAGCACTATCGCGTGGCCGTGGGCATCCAGGAGCTTCTGCAGAACTACAAGGACCTGCAGGACATCATCGCCATCCTCGGCATGGACGAGCTGTCCGAGGATCAGAAGAAGATCGTGAACCGTGCCCGCAAGGCGCAGCAGTTCTTCGGCCAGTGCTTCCACGTGGCCGAGCAGTTCACGGGCTTGCCGGGCAAGTACGTGAAGCTTGAGGACACCATCCGTTCCTTCGCCGCCATCCTCGACGGCGAGTGCGACGAGATCCCCGAGCAGTGCTTCCGCATGAAGGGCTCCATCGAAGACGTGTACGCCGCGTACGAAGAGATGAAGAAGGCCTCGTAATGGCTGGGTTCATGTGCGACATCGTGACGCCGGTGGCGAAGCTGGTCTCTGATGAGGTCGAGCTCGTCGTCGTGCCCGGCGTCGAAGGCGAGATGGGCTTTCTGAAAGGCCATGCTCCGCTCGTGTCGGTGCTTGCTGACGGCGAGGCGCGCGTGAAGGCGGTCGGCGCCTCCGAGACCGTGCATTACGCTTTGCAGGGCGGTTACGTCGAGGTGACGGACGACAAGGTCATCATCTTGGCCGATCGTGCGCTGCCTGCGGCCGACATCGATGTCGAGCAGGTGCGCGAGCAGCTGGCCGGCATCGAGGAGCAGCTGTCCGGACTCTCCGAAGAGGAGGCTCGCAAGACGACGCTCGCAGCCGATAAGGCGTGGTGCGACGTTCAGCTGAGGGTCGCCAAAGCGGCTTAAGGCGGACGCGTTCGAAGACGCGCGGCTTCGGTCGCTTGGCAACGCAACGGCCGATGCGCTGCGGTTGACGAGCAAGATGTGGAAGAGCCCCCGCACGGGGCTCTTCCTTTTTTCCGGCTATGTTTTCGAGGCGTTGGCGTCCCGAAGAGGGATGGTCTCGGACAATGCGAGAGGTTCGGATTCGAGAGTGGTATGATAAGGGGGAAATCGTTGTGCGCCGACGGGCTGCGGCGCAAAGATGAAGGAGAACGCTCGTGAGTCGTCGGAAGTCCCTTGAATTCTCCGGATGCGTGCAGATCGAGGGCGAGGAAGACGGCTATGACGCGCTGACGGGGCTGCCGGATCGTACGACCTTGGAGCGACGCATCGAGCGGTGCCTTGCCCAGAAGGGTCGTCCGTTCAGCCTCATCGTCATCGATATCGACAATTTCAGGTCGTTCAACGACGCGTACGGCTATGCGGTGGGCGACGCGATCATAGCCCGGTTCGGACGCTATCTGCAGACGAGCCTCTCGACCGGCGTCGAGATGGTGGGACGCGTGGGCAGCGAGGAGTACCTCGCCATCGTCGACGGCGCCGACCGGGACGTCCTGGACGGCCTCACGAGCGATCTGCTCTCCGTGCGCCTGACCATCGACGGGGAAGGGCCTTCCGGGGAATCCACGTCCGTCAGCCTGACCGCCGGCGCGGGCGTCGTGTCGTGGGACGGGGAAGCTGCCTTGACGCCGGCGGCCCTCATCCATCAAGCCGAGGTGGCGCTGCGCAAGGCGAAGCAGCTCGGCCGGAGCCGCCGCTACGCGTTCGAGACCGACGATGCGGAATTCGCGCGTCTGCGGGAGGATATGCGGCTTTCGATGGAGCTGTCCGTCGAGATCGGCGATGCGCTCGAACGCGGGGAGTTCGAAGCCTTCTTCCAGCCCCTGTTCAGGCCCTCGAACGGCCGGATCGTGGGGGCCGAAGCGCTCGCGCGCTGGCGGCATCCGTCGCGCGGCCTGGTCAGCCCCGCCGTGTTCATCCCGCCGCTCGAGCGCAGCGGCGCCATCGTCGACCTCGATCTGGCCATATTCGAGCAGTGCTGCCGCTTCCTGCGCGACCGTCTCGACAAGGGCGCGGTCATCGTGCCGCTGAACTGCAACTTCTCGCGCTTGCATTTCTTGGACGACTCGTTCGCCGACGCGTTGAAAGGCATCGTCGACCGCTACGCCGTCCCTCCGTCGTATCTGTGCGCGGAAATCACGGAAAGCGCGTTCGTCGAGGATTTCGACACCGTGATCGGCCAAGTGAAGCGGCTGCACGAGCACGGTTTCAGCGTGGCCATGGATGATTTCGGCAGCGGGTACTCGTCGCTGGGCATGCTGCAGAACCTGCCCATCGACGAAGTGAAGATCGACCAGCTGTTCTTCCAGCGCGACCTTTCCGACTTCCGCAACGCGACCGTGGTGTACTCGATGGCGAACATCGCCAAGGTGCTGGGCCTGGTCGTGGTTTGCGAGGGCATCGAAACCGCCGAGCAGGTCGAGTTCGTGAAAGGCATCGGGTGCGACATTGCCCAAGGCTTCTTCTTCAGCCGCCCGGTCGACGAGGCTTCGTTCGGCGGCTTGCTGGAACGCGCCCTGGCGCACGAGCCCCAGAAGCGATCGCCGCTGCGCAAAGAGGACGCGCGGTCGTTCATCGTGCGCTTGTTCGATCATGCCTTCGTAAGGCAGGATCTCGATGCGTTCGCAGACTGTTGCTTCGACGACGTGCAGTGGCAGGATCGGTTCGAGGAGGGCTGCTTCTCGGGCATCGACGCGGTGCGCGCGCATCTCGAGCGCGCGATGAGCGGCCGGGAGCTCTCCATCGCGTACAAGGCCATCACGGTGAACGAGCTGTCCGGCGATCTCGTCGCGGTGAGCGGCGAAGCGGTATTCACCGGAGACGTGGACTACCAGGGCGTCTTCTACTTCGGTGCGTCGTGTTTGGCAACCGATGCCGGCGTCCTTCTGACCAAGATGAAGATCGACCGAGTCAACCGTTCGGGTCATTCGCATAGATCCTTGCAGATGGCGGCAATGGATATGGAGCGGTTGGACGAAGGCCCCGCGCTCGATCAATTCTACGGGGTCGTGCCCGTGGGCATCATTCGCTACGATTTGTCGGGCGACATGCTGATAACTTATATGAATCAAGCTATGTTCGACATCCTCGGCTACACGAAGGAGCAGTTTTACGGAGAGGTTGGAGCCAACCTTCGAATGATCGTGCATCCCGACGATCTCGACCATCTGTACAAGAAGAGCGTCGAGATGATAGAGACCGGCGAGTCGGAGCCGTTCTCCTATCGTTTCATCAGGCGCGACGGCTCCGTCGCACGCGTGCTGTATCGGCAATGCAATCTTCCGGGCATCGACGGGCGGCCCGTCACCCAGGGCATGTACATCGATCTGGACGAAGCCGAGCGCTATCTGACGGAGGGCGAAGGGGAATAGGGGAGTCCTGCGGAGCCGCGATGCGAGGGCGGCCGCGTCGATCTTCGCGCAATCGGGGATTTCTGTCGTCTGCTCGAGGCTAAGGGCTCGAACGACCCCAGCACCCGCCGACACCTGCTTGACGGCGAAATGCACGCGTCGAGGTAAAAATCGAACGGTTTGGTAATCCTGGCGGAGCCCGGCCGCGGCGCTTCGAGTCCGCCGAGTGCGATTGGGAACGTTTCCCCAGGTCGGATACTCCTCGAACCGTAAAACAAAGCGAATCAGTGTGATTACCAAACCGTTCGTTTTTTACCGCTCGACGCCGTTTCCGCCGTCAAGCCTCTACCGGCGCCCTGTGGGAGTCTGACGGGCTCCCGCAGTCTTTCGGTTTGGGCGCGAATCGATGCCTATGGCAATTCCTTTGAGTCCTACCGCCGCGAAGGCATGCAAAACCCCTGGTGGCTAAATCCCCCTGCGCCTTCCGGGGGTTCGATCCCGCCGGATATTGTCATGGGAGTCGATTTGCGCCCAAGGTGGGGAAGGATGCGCGAGCGCTCGGCGAGCCGTGCGAAATCGGGCAGGTTGTGCGCGATTTTGGCACGACTCGGTGCGCGCGAGCGAAGCGGTGCGTCCTACAATGGATCGAATCCTAAACGAAAGGGGTTCGTATGAACGCAAGAACGTGGAAGAAGCTGGGCGCGTGCCTGTGCGCCGGAGCGCTTGTCGCCGCGCTGTGCGCGGGTTGCGCTTCGAAGGTGTCCGACGATGCTGCGCAGCCGCTCGTCAACGGTGTGACCGATCGGCAGGAAGTGGTGTACTGCCTGTACTTCGGCCTCACCGACAAAGACACCGGCAAGCAGGAGCTCACCATGGAGGAGGCGAAGGATATCGCCATCCCGCTGTTCATCGAGGCGGGGTCGGGCTATACCGTGTACGAGGCCGAAGGAGGCTTCGCCAAAGAGGACGGGACCGTCGTGCAGAACGACACGCTCGTGTTCGACAGCACCCACGGCGACGAGCAGGCCATCCTCGACCTTATCGAGAAGGTCAGGCGGGCGCTCAACGTCGAAAGCGTGTACTGCGAGTCCAAGCTCGTCGGCTGCCAGATACGCGGCGGCGTCATATCGGGCGTCTCGTAAGCGGCGGATCGAGCGCTGCGAACGCCGCCTGCTGTTGCGGGCGGCGTTCGCGCAAAAACCATCGTTTGTTCGCTGTTTGAAGACGGCGCTTTACGACGAATGCTGTTAGAATGTCATCGATACCACGACGCGCATCCATGACTGACAAGAGGCACAAGATATGGCATTCGTCCACCTGCACAACCATACCGAATATTCCCTGCTCGACGGCCACACTCATATCTACGACATGGTGAAGAGAGCCGCCGACCTCGACATGCCCGCGGTGGCCATCTCCGATCACGGCGTGATGTCGGGCGTTCCGCAGCTGTGCGAGATGTGCGACAAGGTGGAAGCCGAGACGGGCAAGCGCGTGAAGCCCATCTACGGCTGCGAGGTGTACTTCACCACCGACGAAGAGCTGCGCAAGGACACGAAGCCGAAGCTGTACCACCTGCTGCTGCTGGCCAAGACGAACGAGGGCTACCACAACCTGGTGAAGCTGGTCAGCGAGTCGCACGTGGACAACTTCTACTACAAGCCGCGCACCACCTTCAGCATGCTGCAGAAGTACGGCAAGGGCATCATCGGCTCGTCGGCCTGCATCGCCGGCATCATTCCGAAGCTGCTCGACAACCGCCAGGTAGACGAGGCGGTCGAATGGGCCAAGAAGTTCGCCAGCTGCTTCGAACCGGGCGATTTCTACATCGAGCTGCAGAACCAGGGCATCCGCACCGATGCCGGGTTCACGCAGACCGAGCTCAACCACATGCTGACCGACGTGGCCAAGGCCGCCGGCCTCAAGACCATCGCCACGAACGACTTCCACTACCTCACGCGCGAGGACGCGCGCGCCCAGGACTACATGCTGTGCATCGGCACGGGCGCGGCGTTCAACGACGCCAACCGCATGCGCTTCGAGAACGACCAGTTCTACATGAAGACCGAGGAGGAGATGCGCGAGGCCCTCAAGGACTTCCCCGAGGCCTGCGACACCACGGTGGAAGTGGCCGAGAAGGTGAACGTGGTGCTGGAGCGCGACTCCATCCTTCCGCGTTTCCCGTTGCCCGAGGGCGAGACCGAGGAAAGCTACTTCCGCAAGCGCGTGCAGGAGGGCTTGGTCAAGCACTACGGCAATCCCGTTCCGCAGGAGGCGCAGGAGCGCGCCGACTACGAGATGGGCATCATCATCCAGCAGGGCTTCCCGGCGTACTTCCTCATCGTGCAGGAGTACATCGAATGGGCGCGCAGCCAGGGCATCGGCGTGGGTCCGGGCCGTGGTTCGGCCGCAGGCGCCATCGTGGCGTACGCCATGGACATCACTGCGCTCGACCCGCTGTCCAACGGCCTGCTGTTCGAGCGATTCCTGTCGCCCGAGCGCGTGGAGATGCCCGATATCGACGTCGACTTCGAGCAGGGCCGTCGCGAAGAAGTGATCAACCACATCAAGGACGTGTACGGCGAGGACCACGTGTCGCAGGTCATCACGTTCGGCACCCTGCAGGCCAAGAACGCCGTGCGCGACGCCGCGCGCGTGCTGGACTACCCGTATAGCACCGGCGACAAGATCACGAAGATGATCGGCGACGAGCTGGGCATCACCATCGACAAGGCGCTGGCCACGAACCCCGATCTCAAGAAGGCCTACGAGACCGAAGAGGACGTGAAGGCCGTCATCGACGCCGCGCTGTCCATCGAAGGCCACGTGCGCGGCGAGGGTGTGCACGCGTGCGCCACCATCATCTGCCGCGACCCCATGGCCGATCACGTGCCCATGAAGCGCGACACCAAGGGCGGCGGCATCATCACCCAGTACGACGGCCATTACACGCCCGAGCTGGGTCTGCTGAAAATGGACTTCCTCGGCCTGCGCACGCTCGACGTGCTCACCATCGCGTGCCGCAACATCGAGCAGCGCTTCGGCACGAAGGTGATTCCCGAGGACATCCCCATCGACGACGAGGGCGCCTTCAAGCTCATGCAGTCCGGCAACATGGACGGCCTGTTCCAGGTGGAGGGCGCGCTGTACGTCAGCTTGTTCGCGCGCCTGCCTCCCACGCGCTTCTCCGACATCGTCGCCTCGATCGCGCTCAACCGTCCGGGCCCGCTGGAATCCGGCATGGTCGAGGACTACATCAAGGTGGCCAGCGGCAAGACCTCCATCCACTACTACGACGAGCGCCTCCGCCCCATCCTGGAGGAGACGTACGGCACCATGGTCTACCAAGAGCAGATCATGCAGATATCCATGGCTATGAGCGGTTTCTCGGCGGGCAAGGCCGACAAGCTGCGCAAGGCTATGGGCAAGAAGAAGCTCGACGTTATGCGCGCGTTGCAGGAAGACTGGAACACCGGCGCGGTGGAGAACGGCTATCCGCTGGAAATCGCGAAGCAGATCTGGGAAGACGCGGAGAAATTCGCTAAGTACGCGTTCAACAAATCGCACTCGGCCGCCTACGCCATCCTGGTCATGCGCACGGCGTACCTGAAGGCGCACTACCCGAACGACTTCATGGCGGCCGTGCTGTCGTCCTACATGGGCAACACCGACCGTTTGATCCGCTACATCGCAAGCTGCAACCACTCGGGCATTCCCGTGTTGCCGCCGGACATCAATTCGTCCAACGCCGAGTTCACGCCCACCGACGAGGGCGTGCGCTTCGGCCTGGTGGGCGTGCGCGGCGTGGGCGCGAACGTGGCCGAGGCCATCATCGAGGAGCGCGAGGCGAACGGGCCGTTCACGTCGCTGCACGACTTCGTGAACCGCCTGGACGCGAAATGCTACAACCGCAAGACGCTGGAAGCGCTCATCAAGGGCGGGGCGTTCGACTCGACGGGCTACACGCGCAAGCAGCTCATGTACTTCGTTGACGAGACGCCGCTGCTGGAAAGCGCCTCGAAGCGCCAGAAGGATCGTGAGAGCGGCCAGGTGTCGATGTTCGACCTGTTCGGCGACGATCCCGATTCGGGCTTCGAGGAGGAGGTTCCGGAACCGGACGGCGTGGAGTGGCCGAAGCGCCAGCTGTTGACGTTCGAGAAGGAGATCATGAAGATCTACGTCTCGGACCACCCGCTGCGCCCGTACGAGGGCACCATCGCGCGTATGACCAAGTTCTCGCTGGGAGACCTGGCCGAGCGCACGAAGGAGATCAAGTCCGCGGTGTTCGTGGGCATGATCTCGAACGTGGTGACGAAGCTGACGAAGCGCGGCACGAAGATGGCCACGTTCACCTTGGAGGATACGACGGGCCACGTGGAGTGCATCTGCTTCAAGTACGACGACAACGCCGAGGCCATCCAGGAAGACGCCATCGTGAAGGTGAAGGGCAAGTTCGAGGCGAACGACCGCGGCAATCAGATCATGGCGTTCGAGGTGGAGGTCATCGAGCTGAACGAGGCCGATGCGCGTCCGTCGCACCTTGAGCTGAAAGTTGCGTCCTCGGACTTCGACCAGTCGAAGTCGCTGCGGCTCAACCGCATCTTGAAGTCGTATCCGGGTCGCGACGGCGTGGTTCTGCTCGTGCAGCAGAGCGATGGCCGCAAGTTCCGCGCCGAACTGCCCGTGTCGGTGGATTCCCGCAGCCCCGTCATGCGTTCCGAGATCCAGGATCTGTTCGGTTCGCAGGTGTGGAGGGCTTCTTGATGCTCCGTCGTTCTCGAACGACGGAGCTCCTCGACGCTGCGAAGCGCTGGGGCGCCCTATCTCGCGGCGATGCCGATGGCTCGCGTACGTAGCGTCGTATCGCGCATTGCCCAGTCGCTCAAACAGTCCTGCTCGCTCGAAGGCCCCGCTGGGGCCTTCGGCTCGTGCGGAACTCGCTTGGTGGGCAACGCGCGATACGACGTAGCTTCGCGGCGCTTTTAAACAATTTGGCAAGCGGATAGCGCCCCCTCTTCGCAGAGGGGGCGTGTTCGTTTATGATGTCGGCTATGAATACGCAAACCATCACCCCAAACACCGCGCGTAAGCGCGAAGCAGCGGCCGCTGCGGCAGCTGATAAACCCGTGCGCGACCATACTCTGGCGTTGACCTTGTCGTACAACGGCGCGCCGTTCAGCGGCTTCGCTCGTCAGCCGGGTCAGACCACCGTGCAGGGCGACCTCGAGGATGCCCTGCGCATGCTGTTCCGCCGCGACGTGGAAACCACGTGCGCGGGACGGACCGATGCGGGCGTGCATGCGCTCGGCCAGGTGGTCAGCTTCGACGTGGACGACCGCGACATCGCAGGACGCTCGCTGCCCAGCTTGCGCCGTTCTCTCAACGCGCTCACGCATGACGCCATCACCGTGCGCGAGGTCGAACCGAAGAAGCTGGGCTTCTCGGCGCGCTTCGACGCGCAGGCGCGCGAGTATCACTACCACCTGTGCGTGGACAGCACGTGCCCCATCTTCATGAAGGACTTCTCGTGGTTCGTCCCCGGCGGCCTCGATATCACGGCTATGGAAGCAGGTGCGCAGTATCTGCTGGGCGAGCACGATTTCAAGAGCTTCTGCATGGCCGCCTCGGCGGAAGGCAAGCCCACGCACCGCAACGTGCGCGAGATTTCCTTCCATCCCGAGACGGTGATGGGCGAGAACCTCATGTCCATCAAGGTGGTGGGCAACGCGTTTCTGCACTCCATGGTGCGCACCATCGTGGGCACGCTGGTGATGGTGGGGAAGGGCCAGCGTGACGCCGATTGGGTGGGCGAGGTGCTGGAGGCGTGCGATCGTCGGGTTGCGGGGGAGAACGCCCCAGCTCAAGGGCTTGTATTCTGGCGAGTCATCTACTGACGTGCTACAATAGGCCTCCGATAAACCGAAGGCGGCGTATCATGTTCAGCACATCAACGGCAAAGCGCGTGGCGCGCGAGGCGGAAAAGATCGTATCGCTCAAAGAGGATATGGACGCCGTCTCGTGGACGCGCGTGCTCGAAATAGGCAATCAGCTCCAAGAGGGCGTCGACGAGGCCGAGCGCGTCTCGCTGGCGTGCGAGCTCGTGTCCATCGCCCAATCCAACCGCTCGCTGTACACGCGCTTGGGCCTCGATCCGGAACCCTCGTCCTCGCGCGTGATGGCGTCGGGTATCGAAGTGATGGAGGGCGGGCTTGCCGAGGCCGCCATCGAAAAGCGGGGAGATCGAGGGGGACGGCGCCCTCCGATCGTCGAGGCTCCGTCGATCGAGCCGGAGGTTTTCGTGGAAGAGCCGAGCGAAGCCGATTTCCAGGTTGCCGGCGTGCAGGCGGAATGCGATCTCGTGGCGAAGAACGATCCCGACGAAAGCGACTTCATCGAGGCGGCCGAAGCCGTGGCGCGCGTCGATTCGCAGTCCGCTCCTTTGCCCGTCGATCCCGAGCCCGTCGATCCTGCGCCCGTTGCCGAGCCTGCCGCGCAGGTCGAGGCGACGAAGCCGGAAGAACCCTCCTCGACGCAGCCGCAGCAGGAGCCGCGACCAGAGCCGGAGCCGAAGCCGGAGTCCGTGGCTGCGCCCAAAGAGAAGCCGCCTCGGCAGCGCCGTTTCGCGCGTTTTCGCAACCTGTACGAAAGCCGCGACGGCGGTCTGTGCGTCTTCGAGGACGAGCACGGCCACCTCGTGGCCGTCGACTCGTCGAAGCTCGCCTAGCGAACGCGAAGGGCCCCGTAGGGCCCTTCGTTCGTTTACGCCGCCGGTTTCTTGGGGACGGTCTTGTCCACGAAGTAGATCTTGTACCACATGAGGAACATGTAGACGATCCAGATCTTGCGCGAGCGGTCGATCTTGTACCTGTGCTCGTCGAGCAGGCGCACCAGCTCGTCGGTGTTGAAGAACTGTTGCGCGATGTCGCCGGTGAACCATTCCTTGACCTGGTTGTAGTAGCGGTCCTGGCGCAGCCAGTCCACCATGGGCACGGGAAAGCCCAGCTTCTCCTTCTGCGCCCAGTCTTTCGGGATGGTGCGCTCGGCCGCCTCGCGCAGGGCGATCTTCGTCTGCTCGCCGTTCGCTTTGAACGGGGTGGGGATGGTGCGCGAGACGTTGAACACCTCCTTGTCGAGGAACGGCACGCGGCTTTCCAGCGAGTGGGCCATCGACATCTTGTCGGTTTTCAGCAAGATGTCGCCTACCAGCCAGAAGAAGAGGTCGACGTACTGCATGCGCGTCGTGTCGTCGAGGCCGGCCGCCTCGGCGTACGCGGGCGCGATCAGCTCTTGCGGCGAGCACGCCTGCACGGGGCGCTTCAGCAGGCGGGCGCGCTCCTCGGGGCTGAACGCCACGCCGTTGGCGTTGGTGTAGTACCAGTCCTCGGGGGTCTCGCTGGCGCGCTCCAGGTAGTTCGCGCCGCGCACGCCCAGCGCGTGAGCCGCCTTCGACGCGCCGCGCAGCAGGCCCTTCGGCACCCAGGACAGCTTCGCGTTGGCGAACGGCGTCTGGTAGATGCGGTAACCGCCGAAGAACTCGTCGGCGCCCTCGCCGGACAGCACGGCCTTCACCTTCTTCGCGGCCTCCTGGTCGACGAAGTACAGCGCCACGGCGCTCGGGTCGGCGGACGGCTCGTCCATGTGCCACTGCACGCGGGGCAGGCTTTCCCAGTACTCCTCTTCGCCGATGTGCTTGGAGTTGTTCTCGATATGCAGTTCGTCGGCCAGCTCGCGCGCCCAGGAGATCTCGTCGCGCTCGCCCTCGTACTCGGCGAAGCCCACGGTGAACGTCTTGATGTCGGGATTCTCCTTCGCCAGGCATGCGGCCATGTAGCTGGAATCGATGCCGGACGACAAGAACGAGCCCACCTCCACGTCGGCCACGTTGTGGTAGCGCACGCTTTCGCGCATAGCGGCGTCGATGGCCTTCACGGTGTCCTCGCGGCTGCGGTTCTGGTCGAAGTCGTACGTGGGGCGCCAGTAGCGCTCGGTTTCCGTCGTGCCGTCGGCGCGCACGGTCATGCAGTGCGCGGGCTCCAGCTTGTAGATGCCCTTGAAGAACGTCTCGGGCAGCGCCGAGAACTGGAAGCACAGGTACTGCTCCAGCGCCTCCTCGTTGAGCTCGCGCTCGTAGGCGGGGTGCTCCAGGATGCATTTGATCTCGGAGGCGAAGATGAACTGCGGGCCGGCCTCGCCGTTCTGCACGGTGTAGTAAAACGGTTTGATGCCGAAGAAGTCGCGCGCGCAGAACAGCTCGCCGCGCTGCTTGTCCCAGATGGCGAACGCGAACATGCCGCGCACCTTGTCCAGCAGCAGCTTGCCCCAGGCCAGGTACGACGCCAGCAGCGTCTCGGTGTCGGACTCGGTCTTGAACGTCCAGCCGTCCGCGGCCAGCTCGTCTCGCAGGTCGCGGTAGTTGTAGATCTCGCCGTTGAACACGATGGCGTAGTCGCCGATGGTGAACGATCCGGGGGCGGAGCCTTCCGTAGCCGGCGACGTCACGATGGAGTCATGCGCGCCCGTGGCGCGCACCATGGGCTGGCTGCCGTTCTCGAGGTCGATGAGCGACAGGCGCCGATGCCCCAGCGCCACGCCGTCGGCAAGGTACTGGCCCTCGCCGTCGGGGCCGC
>NZ_DBFEGU010000148.1:0-2939 GCF_048329335.1 Eggerthella sp.
CTCCGAGGGCGATCAGCAGCGCCAGAACGACGGCGAGCTGCGGCAGCGATCGCGAAGGGATGCGCCGCACGTCGGATGCGGCGTGCGTGCGGCTTTCGGGAGCGCAAGCGCGGCGTAGGGGCCGAGCGCGATAAACGGAGCGGTTCGGGCGAAGCCTTGCATCGAAGGAATTGGTGTACGGCACGGGGAGCCTCCTCGAAAGCGTTGGATACGGGGATAGCGAGGCGTCGCCCGGGACTGCGCCCCGGGCGATCTCCGGCAGCGCTCGCGGCTCGCCGTCCTCGCCGTCAAGTATCCCTCGGGCGCGCCCCTCCCGTCCCAGAAGAAACGTCAACCGATTGCTTAAGTTTTCCTTAATCTTGCCTCGTCAGGGGCGTGATCGCGCACGGGGGCTTATACAATGGGAGAGACGGCGCGCCCGAGCGGGCGCGGACGGCCCGATGGGCCGCGGAGTGCGAGGAGGAACGCGTGGAATCGAAGATGCGCATCGCCGTATGCGACGACGAGCAGGCCATCGCCGATTTGGTGGGGCAGCTGCTTGTCGAGGCCGGGTTCGCCCCGACGGTGTTCTACGCAGCTCCCGATCTGCTGGCCTGTCAGGCGGACGATCCGTTCGACCTTGTCATCCTCGACATCATGATGCCCGGTATGGACGGGTTCGCGTGCTGTCGCGAGCTTCGGCGCACGAGCTCGGTTCCCATAATCTTCCTCACGGCGAAGGACGAGGAGGTCGACAAGGTGGTGGGCTTCGAGCTGGGTGCCGACGACTACGTGGTGAAGCCCTTCAAGCCGCGCGAGCTCGTGGCCCGCGTCCGCGCGCGCCTGCGCCGCGCTATCTCGAACGACGTCGCAAGGGAGGATGGGCCGGGTATGCTCGAATGCTGCGGCATCGCTCTCGACGAGAGCGCCTACACGGCCACGCTGCACGGCGAGGCGTTGAGCCTCACCCCGAAGGAGTTCGCCATCCTCGCCTGTCTCATGCGCGACCAGGGCCGGCCTGTGGCCTCGCGCGATCTGTTCGAGTCCGTCTGGGGCGAGATCGCCAACGCCCAGAGCAACAACACGGTGATGGTGCACATCCGGCATCTGCGCAAGAAGCTGGCTGCCGTCGACTCGTCCCAGGAGTTCGTCGAGACCGTCTGGGGCGTCGGTTACAAGCTGGGCTAAAAGGAGGAAGACATGGAGGAACCCGTACGCTCGCAGGCGCGGCTCGACCAGACGAAGCGGCTCTCGAACGCCATCCTGCGTCGCACGGTGGTGAACGTCGTGCTGTTCATCGTCGTGTACCTCGTGCTGTTCGCCGGCTTCATGACCACGCTCGGATCGGCCGTGTCGAACTTCGTCTACGAGCTGCTCGGCTACGACTACGCGCTGCACACCCTTGCGTCGAACCTGTTCCTGGTCTTGACGGCTATCGGCTTCGTCGCGGGTATCGTGCTCGTGGTGCGCTCGGGCATCAACCGGGCGCTGCGCTACTTCGACCTCTTGCTCGATTCGGTGTCCGACATCCTGGCCAAAAGCGACGGCCCGGTCATGCTGCCCGGCGAGCTTGCGCCCACCGCTATGGCGCTCAACACCATCAAGGCGACGTCCGAGCAGAACGAACGCGCTGCGAAGGCCGCCGAGGATCGCAAGAACGAGCTGGTGGTGTATCTGGCGCATGATATCAAGACGCCGCTCACCTCCATCATCGGCTATCTTACGCTGCTCGAGGAGTCTCCGGACCTGCCGCTCGAGGTGCGTGAGCGCTACACGGGCATCACGTTGGACAAGGCCTACCGGCTCGAGGAGCTGCTCGACGAGTTCTTCGAGATCACGCGCTACAACCTGCAGGCCATCCCCATCGAGCGTTCGCGCTTCGACGCCGCGCTGTTCGTGAACCAGGTGGTGGACGAGTTCTTCCCCCTGGCCGAGGGGCGGCGCCTGAACCTCGTGTACGAGGGCCCCGCCGAGCTGTCCGTGTTCGCCGACGCGGGGCGCGTGGCCCGCGTGCTGAACAACGTCATCAAGAACGCGGTGGCCTACGCCGACCCGGGCACGGACGTGAGGGTGCGCACGGGGCTCGTGACGGCCGTCGACGGCTTCGTGTGGTGGGAGCTCACGGTGAGCGACCAGGGACGCGAGCTGTCGCCGCAGCACCTCGAACGCATCTTCGAGAAGTTCTACCGCGCCGACGAGTCGCGCGGGTCGGCAGCGGGCGGCGCAGGGCTGGGGCTGGCCATCTCCCGTGAGATCGCCCGCGCCCACGGCGGCGACATCTACGCTTCGAGCGACGCGGGCCTCACGTCGTTCACCGTCTGGGTCCCCCAGGGACCCAGCGTGGCGCGCTCCTGACGGAGGCCTTCTGCAGCATGCGTCTGTCCTGATGGGGGCGCGGCTTCGAAGCGTCGGCGCTTTGTGCGGAACCTGTGGGCGCCCCGCGTCCCGCTTGCCGCGCACCGTGCTTGCCGTTACAATAGGCGGGCTGCGAAAACGCAGGCACGTTCCGCTTGGTCCGCATGTTCACCGCATGCCTACCCAGAGGGACGCGCATACGACGCGTGCAGGCCCGGGCCGGGCAGGCGCGCAGGAGGCGGCGTCCGACGAGGGCGCTGCGAACGAAAGGTGGAATAGCACATGGCCAGCAAACTCAGCATCAGCAAAGAGCGCACTGCCGAGCTCGTCAAGGAATTCGGCAAGGGCGAAGGCGATTCGGGCAGTCCCGAAGTGCAGGTGGCGATCCTCACCGAGCGCATCCGCAACCTCACCGAGCATCTCAAGGTGCACAAGAAGGACAACCACACTCGTCGAGGCCTCATGATGCTCCTCGGTAAGCGTCGCGGTCTTCTGAAGTACATCAAGAACCGCAACATCGAGGAGTACCGTACGCTCATCAAGCAGCTCGGCATCCGCGACACCATCTAGCGTATGAAAGCCCGCCTTGGCGGGCTTTTACATAG
>NZ_DBFEGU010000149.1:0-33763 GCF_048329335.1 Eggerthella sp.
GCCTCGCGGATCTCCGCGCGACTTTCCTCGGCCGCCTGGCAGCCCACTTCGGGGTTCGCGCCGGCGCCCAGGCCGCGCGTGAGCTCTTCGCCGATGTGGATCGTCTTGTCGGCGTCCGACATGAGCAGAGCCTGTCGATCCGTGTTCACGGCGATGAACTCGACTCCTCGCACGCCCGCTTCGACCATGCGGTTCACGGCATTCGTGCCGCCGCCACCGACGCCGACGACCTTGATGACCGCCAAATGCTCGGAACCTATCTTGTTTGGCATTGTATCCTCCACACCTGCTGCGTTTTCAAATGCTGCGTTTCCCGTCAGGGCACAGTTCACGTGCGGTTATTGTACACGATGCTCAACCATTTGCAAATTACGCTGCGGTAATGAAATGCGCACGTCCACAGATATAGCGGATGAGCCGGGTAAGCGGAAACGATGGATGCCGCCGTGGCGCGCCGGCGCGGCCATCGACGTCGCCGCTCATGGTCGACAGGCAACCGCTGGCGAAGGGGCTCGCCCGTTCGCAAATCCGCGCGGCGCCGCTCGCAAGGCGGCTGCTGGCCGAACATGCAGGCGAGGCTATATCGTATAAGAGCAGCATCGCGTCGACCGGCTGACCGAAAACGAACGTCCGCGACCGGAAGGGAGTCCCCCATGGTTCCGCTCGTACTCACCGCCTTCAAAGTATAGAAAGCTCGCGCGTCGATTCGGCGCGCGCGAACATCCCCCTCCTCAAACCAATACGCTTATCGTCGCGTCCTCTTGCGAGGTCGGGCGAAGCTTGTACCGAAAGGAAGACCCCATGCCCTGGTTCGATCAAGCGCCCTGGCTCGTCGCCCTGGCGCCGTTTTTCGGTCTGTTCCTTTCCGCATTCGCGAAACGAACAGACCCCTTCATCGCAGGCGACCGGGTGTACCGCCACGACGCCCCCGCGCGCCTGTCCCACTGGACCCACGGCATCGGCACCGCCGTGTGCCTCGCGTCGGGCATCGTGCTGGGACTGAGGTTCACCCCGGCATTCGTGGAGGACGGCCCGGCCGCCATCCTATGGCAGAACGTCCATTTCGCGGCCGCGATCGTGTTCCTGTTCGGAACGTTCTACTACCTGGGCAACACGATCATCTCGAAATGGCGCTTGCGCGAGCACCTTCCCACGAAGAACGTGGTCGCCTACACGGTGCGCCACTACGGCCTGCTCGTGGGCATCAAGAAGTTCACGATGCCGCCCGAGGACAAGTACTTCGAAAGCGAGAAGGCCGCCTACGTGATGGCCGTGGTCACGGCCGCGTTGCTGGTGGTGACAGGCCTGGTCAAGGCATTGGCCCACGTGGTGCTCACGCTGCCCGACGGCCTCATGAACGTCATGTTCTGGGTGCACGACATCGCGGCCGCGCTCATGCTGCTGTTCTTGGCGGCGCACGTGTTTTTCGCCGTGATCGCGCCGTTCTCGTGGAAGACCTTCCCGTCCATGCTGATCGGATGGATGCCGCGCGGCGAGGCCGAGAAGGAACATGCAGGTTGGATGGAGCGGCTCGAGCGCGAGCAGTCCGAGCGCGGCATGGACGAGTCCGCACTCGGCGCCGGAGAGCGCGCGGCCGCGCAAGAGACGATGGGAGCCGCCGCGCGCGCAGCAGCCGCCGACGGCACGCAAGGGAGATGAGCGATATGACCGAGACGAATCAGCGCGCGACCGACGCGCAGCATAAAGGCGGCCTCTCCAGGCGCCAGTTCATCGCCGGGATCGGCGGATTGGGAATCGGCGCCGTGCTGGGAAGCGGCATCACGGCGCTGCTGTTGCCCGACGACGTGTACGCCATCGAGGCGAGCCAAGGCTACCTGCTGGTGGATGCGAAGAAGTGCGCCGGCTGCGAGACGTGCGTCATCTCGTGCTCGCTCGCGCATCTAGGCCGTATCAACACCTCGCTTTCGCGCATCCAGGTGATGAAGAACGCGCTGGGAAGCTTCCCCTCCGACGACGTCATGCAGAACCAGTGCCGCCAATGCCCCTACCCTTCCTGCGTGGAAGCCTGCCCCGTGGGCGCCATGCACGCCGACCCCGAGACGGGCGTGCGCCTCGTGGACGAGGGCAAGTGCATCGGCTGCGAGCGCTGCGTGGAGGCGTGCCCCTTCACGCCGTCGCGCGTGCAGTGGAACTTCGAGGACAAGCACGCCCAGAAGTGCGACCTGTGCAAGAACACGCCCTTCTGGGATGAAGAGGGCGGCCCGTCCGGCAAGCAGCTGTGCGTCGAGATCTGCCCCATGAAGGCCATCGCGTTCACCAACGTGCTGCCCGTCCAAACCGACGAAGGCTACACGGCGAACCTGCGCAACGACCACTATCTGGAAATCGGCCTGCCCAGCGACGACGAGGCGCGCATCCCTCCCGCGCGGCTCGGATACGGCGCAGGCGGCACGGCAGCCCAGGCGGCAGCCGGCTCGAACGACAAATAATAGGAGGACCTCATGACCGAACATTACGGCTACGCCGGCAAGATACTCATCGTGAACCTGACCGACCGCACCTCCCAGACCATCGACACCGAACCTTACATCGAATGGGTGGGCGGCCACGGGATGGCCTCGAAGCTGTTCTGGGACTACTGCGAGGACAAGACCGTGGAGGCGGTCGATCCGGGAAACGTGCTGGTGTTCGCCGCCACGCCGTTCTCGGGCGCCGTGGTGCCGGCCGCCTCGGCGCGCTGCGAGTTCACGGGCATCAGCCCGTTCTCGCTGCCCGAATGGTACAACCGCTCCAGCATGGGCGGCCGTTTGGCCGGCATGATGAAGGAAGCGGGCTACGACGCCTGCGTGGTGCGCGGGAAAGCGGAAGCGCCCGTGTGGATCAGCGTGGTGAACGACCAAGTGACGTTCAACGACGCGACCGACCTTTGGGGACTCGACACCTTCGAGTGCCAGGAGAGAATCTGGGAAGAGGTGACGCACGGCACCGCCCCTGGCTCGTGGTACGAGTTGACGAAGGGACGCGACGGAGGCCGAACCACGCAGCGACCGTCCGTCATCTGCATCGGACCTGCCGGCGAGAACCTGGCGCGCGTGTCGTGCATCGTGCACGATGCCGGCCACGTGACGGGACAGAGCGGCTTCGGCGCGGTGTTCGGCGCCAAGAACCTCAAGGCGATGAGCTTCATCGGCTCGAAGAGCATACCCATCGCCGACCCCGCCGCGCTCGTGAGGCTGCGGTTGGAAGTGCAGGAGAAGTTCGGCTACGACATCGACGCCGGCAAGGTTCCGGGCGCGCCGGGCAGCCCGGGCGCCGCATCCACCGTGCTGGACACGAGCCCCACGGTGTCGCGCGCAGAAGGATGCCGCGGCTGCTTCAAGAACTGCCGTAACCTGTACCCCGGCGGCGTGGGCAACGAGCTGACCTGCTCGGCCGGCCTGTACTTCACCGACTCGGGCAAGATCGACGAGCAGCTGGCCGCCTACAGCCTGCTGTCGAAGCTGGGGCTGAACGGCTACGAGATCGACATGCCCGTGTACCTGCACAACCTCTACAAGATGGGCGTCATGGGCAAGGGCAAGGACATCGACACCGATCTGCCCTTCGAGCAGTACGGCACCTACGCGTTCATCGAGGAGCTGCTGATGCGCATCGCCTACCGCCGCGAGATCGGCGACGACCTGGCCGAGGGCATCGCGCGCGCGGCGCAGAAGTGGGGGCGTTGGGACGAGGACACGTCGTCGGGCCTGCTGGCGCGCCCGAACTGGGGCTACTGCGAGCACAACGAGCCGCGCGCCGAGGTGGAATGGAGCTACGGAAGCATCTTCAGCGAGCGAGACATCAACGAGCACGGCGTACACAACGCGGTGTACAACACCTCCATCATGGCGGTGCTCACCGGCGCCGAGCCGCCCGTCTCGGCCGAGAACATGGCCAAGCAGCTGGCCGATCAGTCCGGGCTGGGCGACCCGCTGTGCTTCGACTGGAGCGAGGAGGGCATCTATTCCGATGCGCGCGTGCGCGAGATCCACTGGAACCGCGCCTACGGGCGCTTCTGGCTGCAGTCGCTGGGCATGTGCGACTGGGTGTGGCCGAACTTCATCAGCCGCAAGCACACCGCCGAGACGGGCTCGACGTACGGGGCCACGCCCGAGTACGAGGTGAAGTTCTTCCAGGCCGTCACCGGGCGCGACCTCTCCTACGAGGAAAGCATCGAGCTGGGGCACAAGTTCTGGGTGCTCGACCGCGCCATCTGGGCGCTGGAGGGACGCCATCGCGACCAGGAGGTGTTCACGAACTACGTGTACGACGTGAAGACCACCAAGCCCTTCCCCCTCGTGGTGTTCGAGGACGGGAAGTGGAGCTACTCGCTGTGCCAGGGCCGCACGCTCGACCGCGACAAGTTCGAGGACTTCAAGACGCGCTTCTACGCCCACGAAGGGTTCGAGGAGTCCACGGGTCGCCCGACGCGCTCCGGGCTCGAGGCGCTTGACCTCGGCTTCGCCGCCGACAAGCTGGAAGCGGCCGGAAAGCTGGGAGCGTGATGGACATGGCAGCTCTCGACGAGACGGCCGCCGCCACATCCCGGGAGGCCGCTGCGTGCGGCGGCCCCGCCTCCCCTGCATGGGGCGAGGAGGCGGGGAGCGGATCCGAAGGCATACCCGGCATGGCCGAGGCGTGCCGGCGCTTCCCCTTGCCCTCACCCGACGAGGCGGCCCATGCGCTGCGCGAGCTCTCCTGGGGCGAGCACTTCGTTGCCGGGCGCATGGTGCCCTCCAAGGGCGGGTCGGACCTGTACCTGTACAACCTGCACAGCGCAGCCGTGTTCCTGCTCGACCGAGACGAAGCGCGCGTGGGCAAGGGCGCCGACCAGATCATCAAGCTCATCGACGTAGACGCCTTCGTCGCCTGGCTGCGCGACACGGTGGGCGACGCGGCGCTGGCGGACGCGATCGCGCGGGAATGTCCGGCCGACGACCCCTACCGCGACCGCCTGGAGAACGTGCAGCGGCTGCTCGCGCTGCGCATGGTCCAGTACGGTGCCGCGAGCGACGCGATGAACGCGGCCGACGCCGAGCAGGACGAGGGAGCTTGACGATGGCGGACGGACGGGCGTGCGCGCCGCTGGAGGACTTCCCCCTCCTCGCCGCGCACGCCGCGGGCGGCCCTCCGCTCGCCTACCTCGACAACGCGGCAACCACGCAGAAGCCGTCGTGCGTCCTCGACGCCATGGATGATTTCTACCGCACGGCATGCGGAAACCCGCACCGTTCCGCGCACGCGCTGGCCGCTGCGGCCACCCGGGTCTACGAGGACGCGCGCTCGACGGTCGCGCGCTTCATCGGCGCGTCGCCGGAGGAGACGGCGTTCACGAGCGGGGCCACGCACGCCCTGAACACCGTGGCGCTCTGTTATTGCGCCGAGCGGCTGGAGCCGGGCGACGAGATCGCGCTCACGCTGCTGGAGCATCACAGCAACCTCGTGCCGTGGCAGACCGCGGCGCGGCTTTCCGGGGCGAGGCTCTCCTTCATCGTGCCCGACCGCGCCGGGGTCGTCTCAGACGACGAGATCGACCGGGCAATCGGCCCGCGCACCCGCGTGGTGGCGTTCACCGGCATGTCGAACGTGCTGGGAACCGTGCCGCCCGTCAAGCGCATCATCGAAGCGGCGCACGCCTGCGGCGCCGTCGCCGTGCTCGACTGCGCGCAGAGCATCGCGCACGAGCCCCTCGACGTGCACGACCTCGACGTCGACTTCGCCGCGTTCTCGGGCCACAAGCTGTACGGCCCTATGGGCATCGGCGTGCTGTACGGCAAGCGGCGCCTCCTCGAGGAAACGCCGCCCTTGCTGCGAGGCGGGGGCATGGTGGAGGCGGTGTTCGAGGGCGCGTCCTCGTTCGACGGAACGCCGGGGCGCTTCGAAGCGGGCACGCAGAACGTGGCAGGAGCCGCGGGGCTGGCGGAAGCCGTGCGCTATCTCGACCGCATCGGCTTCGACGCCGTGCGCGCGCACGAGCGCGAGCTGACCCGCGCCCTGGTGAGCGGCCTGGACTCCATCCCCTCCGTCAGGCTCTACGGCCCCGGGCCGAACGCCGAGACGCCGCGCGGCGGCATCGTCTCGTTCAACGTGAAGGGCGTGGGCGCAGCCGAGGTCGCCCACGTGCTGGACCGCCGCGGAGTGGCAGTGCGCGCCGGCGCGCACTGCGCCCAACCCCTCCTGCGCCACATAGGAGCGGAAGCCGTATGCCGCGCCAGCATAGCCGCCTACACCATCATGCACGACATCGACCGTTTCCTAGAAGCCGTAGAGTCGTCCCGCAACGAAGCCGTAGCCCTGGCAACATCGCGCATGCTGTAAAACAGGCGGTTCGGGGGTTCCCGCCTGCCGGGAACCCCCGAACCGCCGCACGAGATCCTTCGACTCGCTACGCTCGCTCAGGATGACAAACAAGCACAAAACCCCCAGGTCGAACCCTCCCAGCGAGCGGGAAGTTCAAGCCGCTGCGCCTTGCGGGCGGGCGGGGCGCCCCACCAAGCGAGTTCCGCAGGTTGAACCCTTCCAGCGAACGGGAAGCTGAGGACGAGTGCCGAGGGGGCGAAGGCGGCGGGGCGTCTCACCAAGCGAGTTCCGCAGCAAAGCGAGGACTGTCTGAGCGACTGAGATGCCCCGCCGCCTTCGCCCCCTCGGCACCGCCCGCACAGGTCCCTAGAGAGCCCTCCAGGTGGGCCGATCCACCACCCGCACGTTGATGTACGCCAGCCCGTCGGGATGCTCCTTCATGATCTCGAGGCAGACGCGCTCTTTGTCGCGGATGTTCTCGGCCGTGCCGAACACGATCTCCACGCCGCTTTCCAGCGTCAGCGTGGTGGACTCGGTCTCGGTGGCCGCCACCTTCTTCACCTGCCCCGCCAGCTCGGTGGTCATGCCGTCCACGATGGCCAGCGCGTTGTTCACGTTGGCGTCCGAGCAGTAGGCGCCCACCTCGGGGCGCGTGCCGTAGGGCACGTCGGTGATGTGCAGCACCTTGGCCGCGTCCTCGTACACCTTCGGGCTGGTCCTCTTGCCGGCCTCGGAATTCTGGTCGGGGATGGGCATGAGCCACATGCCGTCCGAGGCGATGGCCCACGGCTGCACCGACTCGGCGTTCTCAGTGGGCACGTCCACCACCGCCGTGATGGTGCGCTCGGTGACGGCCAGCTCCAGGGTGTTCGGGAACACGCGGTTCACCGACACGTCGTCCACCCATGCGTCTTTGAGCAGGCGCTCGCGGATGCCAGCGGCGTCGACGCGCAGAAGCGTGGTTCCGGCGGGCACGCTGGCAAGCTCGGACATGTCGGTGGCCGTGAGATGCTCCACGCCGGTGACCGAGACGTTCTCGATGGTGAACAGGTTGGAGTAGTACACGGCCAGGCCGCCGCCTACGAGCGCCAGCACGAGCGCGGCCACGATGCCGATGCGCACCAGGTAGCGACGGTAGGTTTTCTGCGCGCGAGAAGAGCGCTCGGCGCGGTCGAGATCCCCCACGCGCACCGACGACAACGGCGGGCGAACCTGGTTCGCACGACGCTGCGGCAGCTGGCCGCCGGGAATGGCGCGATAGGTTCCAGGCGTCGAAGCACGCGACGAAGTTCGCGGCATGCCGCCGCGCGCGGATTGGCGCGGCGCGCCGCCGGCGGGACGCACGCCCCTGCCGGCCTGCCCGGAAGCGCGGCTGTTGCGCGGGCTCGCCTTACGCGAACCCGAGGAAACGGACTTCCGGTTGTAATTCGATGCCATACGTCTCGTACACCTTCGTCTTGACCAGGTTGATCAGTTCCAGCACGTCGCGCGCCGTGGCGTCGCCCGTGTTCACGATGAAGTTCGCGTGCACCTCCGACACCTGCGCCCCGCCGATGCGCAGGCCCTTGAGCCCGGCTTCCTCGATGAGCGCGCCCACCGGAGCGCCTTCGGGGTTGCGGAACACGCTTCCGCACGACGGCAACGACAGCGGCTGCGTCTTCTTGCGCCGCGCGTGCGACGCTTCCATCTTACCGCGGATGAAGAACGGGTCGGCAGGCTCTACGGAAAGTTCGCATTCCACGATCACCTCGTCTGAAGCGAACGAGCTGGAACGGTAGCCCCACGCGATCTGGTCGCCGTCGCGCCGAACCAGCCCCTTCCCGGGCGACAGCGTGGTCACCGACACCACGCGCGAGCCGATCCACTCGTCGCGCGAGCCCGCGTTCATGCGCAGCGCGCCGCCCACGGTGCCCGGCGTTCCCACGGCGAACTCGAATCCCGCCAGCGATCGACGGAACGCCTCCTGCACCACCGACGACAGCGGCACGCCCGCGCCCACGCAGAAGCTGTGCGCGTCCTCGTCGTAGCGGCAGATGCGGAAGTCGCGGCCGAGCGTGATCACCACGCCGGGATACCCCTCGTCGGCGACGAGCAGGTTGCTGCCCCGGCCGATGGCCACCCACGGCACCCGGCTCTCCTCGCATACCGTGACCAGGCGCTTGAGCGCTCCGACGGAGGCCACCTGCACGTAGAAACGCGCGGGTCCGCCGATGCGGTACATGGTATGCCGAGCCATGGGCTCCGAAGGGTACACGTCGCCGTCGAACGCGTCGTCGACGAGCAGCGCCTCGAGCGGCGAGGTATGGCGGGCGGTCATCGCCGCATCACGCCTGCCGTCGCGCGGCGGCGCCGTCCGCCTGCGAAAGCGCGTCGACGAGCTGCGGGCCGATGGCGGTCACGTCTCCCGCGCCCATGGTGATCAACAGGTCGCCCTCGCCCAGCTTGCCGGCGAGATAGGGCACCACCTCGATACGGCGCGGCACGTAGGCGGCCTCGGGATGACCCGCATGGTCGAGCACCACGTTCAGGAACGTCTTGCCCGACACGCCGGGGACGGGCGCTTCGCCCGCCGGGTACACGTCCATGAACGTGACGGCGTCGGCCGCGTCGAACGCCCGGCCGAAATCGTCCTTCAGCACCTCGGTGAACAGCGGCGCGCGCGAGTAGCGGTGCGGCTGGAACAGCACGTGCACATGCGCGAAGCCCAGATGGGACGCGGCCTCGATGGTGGCGGCGATCTCGGTGGGATGATGCGCGTAGTCGTCGACCACGGTGACCCCGCCCGCTTCGCCCACGAGGTCGAAGCGGCGCTTCACGCCGGCGAAGTCGGCCAGCGCTTCGGCCGCTTGCGCAGGGTCGTATCCGAGCGCCCACAGAAGGCCGACGACGCCGGCGGCGTTCAACACGTTGTGACGGCCCGGATTCTGCTTGACGTGCGCGCTCACGACGCTTCCGTCGGGCAGTTCGAGCGTGAAGTCGCTGCCCACGCCGTTCGGCTCGTACGAGGCGATGCGCACGTCGCACGCATCAGAGAAGCCGTAGGTGAACAGGCGCTTTCCGGAGGCGCAAGCCACGCGCACGAGCGCCTCGTCCTCGCCGCAGGCCACCACCACGCCGCCGTCGTCGGGCACCGACCCGATGAACGAGGCGAACTTCTCGTAGATCTCGTCGAGGTCGCGGTAGTGGTCGAGGTGGTCGGCCTCGATGTTCGTCACCAGCACGGCGCGCGGCGACAGATGCATGAACGACTTGTCGCTCTCGTCTGCCTCCACCACGTAATGGGCGCCCGTTCCCGAGTGCGCGTTCGTGCCGTAGGCGCGCACGATGCCGCCTATGAGGAACGTCGGATCCTCCCCCATGCCGTCCAGCACGCTGGCCAGCATGGACGACGTGGTGGTTTTGCCGTGCGTGCCGGCCACCGCGAGCGTCTGGAGCGCGCGTCCCAGATAGGCGAGCATCTGGGCGCGATGCCAGATGGTCAGGCCGCGCGCCTTGGCGGCGGCGAGTTCGGGGTTGTTGTCGAGGATGGCGGTGGACACGACGATCACGGGGTTTCCCTCGGGGATGTTCGCCGGATCGTGGCCGATGTGCACCTCGATGCCCGCCTCGCGCAGCTGCTTGGTGTAGCGGCTCTCCTTGAGGTCGGTGCCGCTCACGCGCATGCCCTGGTCGAACGCGACGCGAGCGATGCCGCTCATGCCGACGCCTCCAACGCCGATGAAATGTACCTGGTCGATGTGCATGGTGTCCATAGTGCGTCCTCGGTCTCTCTGATGTACTGCAAACCGCTATTGTACCCTATCGCGCGACCGCTCAACGCTGTGCGCGAGCCGCTTCCATGACCGCGTCGGCCAGCAGGCCCGCGGCGTCGCGCGTCTTCTGCGCGCGGGCCGCGGCGGTCATGCGGGCGCGCACGTCCTCGTCCTCGATGAGCTCGCGCAGCTTGCGGGCGAACTCGGGCCCCTCCACGTCGGCGTCGGCCACGAGGTAGGCGGCGCCCGCCTCCACGCATGCCTGCGCGTTCATGGTCTGATGGTCCTCCGTGGCGAACGGGAACGGCACGAGCAGTGCCGGAAGCGCGCGGGCCGATATCTCGGCGAGCGACGTGGCGCCGGCGCGCGAGACGACGATGTCGGCCGCGGCCATGGCGTCGCCCATATGGTCGGTATAGCCCAGCAGCTGCCAACGAGCCTGCTGCTCGGGCGAAAGCGCCAGCTGCTCGCGCACGGCGTCGAGCTCCTTGGGGCCGGTCACCTGCACGATATGCAGGTCGCCGTAGGCCAGAAGCTCGTCTTTGAGCGCGGCGACGGCCTGGTTGAGGTGCCGCGCGCCCAGGCTGCCGCCCGTCACCAGCAGCATGCGCGCGCCCTCCGGCACGCCGAAGCGCGCGCGGCCCTGCTCGCGCGTGGCCGAGAACACGCTTTCGCGCACGGGGTTGCCGGTCACCCGGACGCGGCTCTTGTCGGCCAGCGCCTCGGCCGCGTGCTCGTAGGTGAGGCACACGGCGGCGGCGCGCTTGGCGAGGTACTTGTTGGCCATGCCCATGACCGAGTTCTGCTCGTGCACCACCACGGGGATGCCGCGCTGCTCGGCGGCGCGCGCCACGGGGATGCACACGTAGCCGCCGAAGCCCACCACCGCGTCGGGTCGTATCTCGTCGAACCACCGGCGCGCAAGCGTCGTGCTCTTCTGAATGGTGAGCACGGCCTTCGGCAGCGTGAGCGGATGGTTGCGGTTGAAACCCTGGGCCTCGAACGGCGTGAACGGGATGCCCGCCTCCCGCACGAGCCGCGCCTCCACGCCCGTGGGCGTGCCGGCGAAGCGCACCTCGCAGCCGCGCTGCTTCAGCACGTCCGCCAAGGCGAGCGCCGGGTTGATGTGGCCGGCGGTTCCGCCGCCGGAAAGAACGATCAGCATGTTCGCTACCTCCTGCCCCTGCTCGACGACGAGCGCCCGCCGCGTGAGGGCGGCGGCGCACCGTTCGTCGCGCGCACGACGCGCAGATCGGCGCGTCGGCGATCGTAGATGGTCGGCGCCTCGGCGCCGCGCGATACCGATAGGATGATGCCCACCATGATGAGCATGGCCACCAGCGACGATCCGCCCGACGATATGAACGGCAAGGGCTTGCCCACCACAGGGAACCACCCGATGACCATGGCGATGTTGAGGAACGCCTGGAACGCGATCATGATGGTGCAGCCGCCCGCCACCATGGTGCCGAAGTTATCGGGCGACGACTGCGCGATGCGGGTACCCGCGTACAGGAACAGCAGGAACAGCGCGATGACCACCGCGGCGCCCACCAAACCCAGCTCCTCGCCGATGATGGCGAAGATGAAGTCGGTGTCCGCTTGGGTGAGGTACAGGTACTTCTCGTGCGAGTTTCCCAGCCCCACCCCGAACAGGCCGCCGCCGGACAGCGCGTACAGCGAGTGGATGAGCTGGAAGCCCGTGCCGAAGCCGCCTTCGCCGTCGTTCCACGGATTCATGAACACCATGAGCCGGTCGCGGCGGTATGACGAGCCGAAGATGCCCACGAGGCCGAGGGCGACCACGACGCCGATCACGATGAGCATCGTGCGCAGCGGCACCTCGCCCAGCCACATGACCGCGAGGATGCCCACGACGCAGATCATGGCCGTGCCCAGGTCGGACTGGGGGCCCAGGATGATGAGCACCGGAGCCAGGACGAGCAGGCCCACGAGCGCGAAGAACACCAACACGGTGTACTGCCCCTCGCGGAAGTCCGTGAACAGACGCGCCGCCACCAGCACGAGCGCGATCTTCGCGAACTCCGAAGCCTGCAGGCTGGCCGAACCGATCATGAGCCATCGGCGGGCGCCCCATTCCTCATCGCCCACGCCCGCCACTGCCGTGATCACGAGCAGCGCGAACGCCACGGCCCAGATAACCCATACCGCATTGCTGCGCCAGAGCGAGACGGGCACGAACTTCCAGATGATCAAAGCAAGGATCACGCCCGCGACGGCGAACTTGATCTGGTTGAGCGTCTCGGCCATCGGATCGACCGCGACCTCGGTGCCGGCTTTCGCCAAAGTGATGACCGCCGAGGTCGAGTAGATCATCACGAAGCCGATGAGCATGAGGGCGAGCACCGACAGCAAGAGGATGATCCGAGGTCCCATGATATGCGCAGGCGCGCCGCGCTTGTCACGTTGAATAGCCATGGCGGGCCTAGGCGCCCAACGCGGAAGCCGCGTCGGCTACGAGCGTTTTGAATGCGGCTCCCCGCTCCTCGAACGAGCCGAACTCGTCGAAGGAGGCGCAAGCCGGGGACAGCAGCACGACATCTCCCGCCGAAGCTAGCGCGAGAGCCGCGTCGAACGCGTCGGCGAGGTGCGCAGCACGCGCCGCGGCGAAACCGGCAGGAGCCTGCGCGTCCGCCGCCTCGAACGCGGCCGCTAATCGCTCGCCCGCATCGCCGAAGCACACGACCGCGCCCGCATGGGCGTGGGCGGCCTCCACGAGCGGCGCAAGGTCGGTGCCCTTGTCGTCGCCTCCCAGCAGCACGACGGGGCGCGTCTCGGGAAATGCGGCGAGGGCCTTGAGCGTGGCATCGACGTTCGTCGCCTTGGAGTCGTTGTAGCAGCGCACGCCGGCCACCGAGCCGCACGGCTCGATGCGGTGCTCGAGCGGCGCGAACGTGCGCAACCCCTCGGCCACGTCGCTCTCGTGCACGCCCAGCGCGAGCGCGGCTGCCGCCACGGCCAGCGCGTTCGAGGCGTTGTGCTCGCCTTTGATCTGCAGTTCTTCGACGCGCGCCGCAGCGTGCTCCGCACCGTTCAGCGCCACGCGCAGCGTGCCGTCGGCGTCCAGGAACGCGGCGTTGTCGCTGCCGCACGCGGCGCGCATGTCACCGGTTAGCCCCGCGGCCGTGCCCAGCGGCACGTACGAGAAGCCCCGCTCGCCCGCGTCCAGCGCGCGCAGGCGGCGCACCTCGGCGCGCACCACGTCGTTCGTCGCGTCGAGCACCGCCACGGCGCCCGGCACGCCGGGCAGGTTCGCCAGCAGCTTGAGCTTCGCGTCGCGGTACGCCTCGAAGCTGCGGTGCCAATGCAGGTGGTCGGGCGTGATGTTCAGCAGCACGGCCACGTTCGGCGCGAAGCGCGCCGTGGAAGCCAGCTGATACGACGACACCTCGGCCACGTACACGTCCGTGCGCCCCGCGGCCACGGCCTCGATGCACGGATCGCCGATGTTGCCCACGGCGGCCGCGGCAAGGCCCGCCCCCGCCAGCACGTGCGCGGCCAGCGCGCAGGCCGTGGTTTTGCCGTTCGTGCCCGTCACCGCCACCCAGCGGCTGTCCGCGGCGCTCTCGCGCCAGGCGAACTCCACCTCGCTGATCACCTCGGCCGATACGGCCGCGGCTGCCTCGTAGAAGGCCGAGAACTGCGAGATGCCGGGGCTCGCGATGCACAGGTCGAACGACCCGCCCGCCTCGGCCGCCAGCACGCCCACCGCCTCGTCCTCGAACGCGACGAGCGCGCCGGCCGCGCGTGCCTCGGCCGCGAATTCCTCGGAGGCCGCGCTGCGCGCCCCGGCCGCCACGGCCAGCGCTTCCACGCGACCGTCCAGAAGCGGCAGCAGGTACGCGACCGCCGCGCGGCCGCTCTTGCCCAGACCCAAAACGAGCACGCGCCCCAAATGGTGCGGCGCGTGCTTGCGATTCGCTATGAGCTCCCGCGAAGCCATGGACTACGCCACCGCCATGAGGGTCTCGGCGAAGTACAGCGAGAAGCCCGTCGCGGCCAGCACGCCGGAGATGATCCAGAAGCGCACGACCACCTTCGTCTCGCTCCAGCCCTTCTTCTCGAAGTGGTGGTGCAACGGCGCCATGAGGAAGATGCGCTTCTTCGTCTTCTTGTAGTAGAACACCTGGATCATGACGGACAGGGCCTCGGCCACGAACAGGCCTCCGATGATGAGCGACACGAACTCGGTCTTCGTGAGCACGGCCAGGCAGCCCAGCGCCATGCCCAGCGCGAGCGATCCGGTGTCGCCCATGAAGATGTCGGCCGGAAACGAGTTGAACCAGAGGAACCCGATGCACGCGCCCGCGAGCGCGGCGGCGAAGATGGCGGGTTCCAACAGATCGGAACGGTACGCGATGGCCGCCATCACGATCATCACGATCATGACCGTGCCCGCCGCCAAACCATCCAGGCCGTCGGTGAGGTTCACGGCGTTGCACATGCCCACCAGCAGGATGTTCATGAACAGCAGGTACAGCCAGGGGATGGCGATGCCGTCGCCGACGGGAACCACCGTGGTCAGGATGCCGAAATCGAGCGTCACGACGAAGGGAATCTCCACGGTGGGCTGTATGCCCAGCCAGTTCACGGCCACGAGCACGAACGCCGTGGCAATGGCCACCTGCCCCACGATCTTCGCCTTCGGGGTGAGACCGAGCGAGCGCTCCTTCACCACTTTCGACGCGTCGTCGACGAGACCCAGCAGACCCGTGAGCACGGTAGCCGCCAGCAGCACGAACGTCTCGGGCGTGGGCATGCCGACGAACAGCGCCACCGCGATGACCGCGATCAGCATGATGACGCCGCCCATGGTGGGCGTGCCCTGCTTCACGAGGTGGCTCTCGGGGCCGTCGGCGCGCACCTGCTGGCCGATATGGCTCGACTTGAGGAACTTGATCCACAGCGGCGTGAGCACCATGGTCACCACCATGGCGAACACGACGGCAAGGAACACGAGAAACGTCGGATATTGGTTGAATACCGTAAACATAGCTAATTGACCAGTCCTTCGACTACGCGAGTCAGACCCATGAAATGAGACGCCTTCACCAGCACGGCGTCTCCGGGCTCGACGCAGGCGTCCAAATCTCCGAACACTTCAGAAAGAGAGCCCGCGCGCACGATGCGCTGGGGATCCATGCCGGCGCGCTCAGCGGCGTCGGCTATGTGCAGGGACAGCTCGCCCACGCACACGAGCCGGTCGAGCGGCAGCGTGGCGGCGAACTCCCCGATGCCCGCATGGCAGGCCGGGGCGTAACTTCCCAGCTCGCCCATGTCGCCGAGCACAGCCACGTGCTTGCCCGGCACGTCCAGCGCGCAGAACGTCGCAAGCGAGGCGCGCATGGAGTCGGGGTTGGCGTTGTAGGCGTCGTTCACCACGGTGAACCCGCCGCGCGCACGGAGCACTTCCTGGCGACCGGCTTCCGGCTCGGCATGCGCGAGGGCATCGGCGCAGACGGCCAGCGGGATGCCGCAGGCGCGGCCGACCGCGGTCGCGGCGCATGCGTTCGACACGTTGTGCAGGCCGCGCAGCGTGAGCGCACAGCGCGCCGTCTCCTCCTCAGGGGCGTCCGCGAAGCCGACGGCGTGCAGCCGAAAGCGCGGGCGACCCTGCTCGTCGAGCTCCACCTGCTCGGCCCACACGGCGGGACGCGCCGCTTCGGCGGCTTCGGCCTGGGCGCGGCGCTCGGCTGCGGCGGCGGAGCCGTCGAACAGCACGGTTTCCACGCGGCGCGCATCGAGGCGCGCATGCTCGCGCACGAAATCGGCGTAGTCGTCGTCGGCGTTCACGAACGCCCGGCCCGTGCCCTCCGGCAGCGCGCACAGAAGCTCGGCCTTGGCGCGCGCGATGTTCTCGCGGCTGCCCAGAAGCTCGATATGGCTCTCGCCCACGTTCACCACGAGGCCCCAATCGGGGCGCACGTAGTCGCATAGGTCGGCCAGCTGGCCCGCACCGCGCATGCCCATCTCCACCACCACCGCCTGCGTGCCCTGCTCGGCGGCGAGCAGCGTTTTGGGAACGCCCAGCTCGTTGTTCTGGTTGCCGGCCGTCGCCACCGTGGACAGCGTGCTTGCCAGCACGTCGCGCACAAGGTTCTTCGTGGTGGTCTTGCCGGTGGAACCCGTCAGCGCGATCACGCGACCGTGCAGGTGAGAGCGCCATTCGCGCGCGATGTCCGCCACGGCGTGGGCCGTGTCGGGCACCTCGATAACGCTTGCGCCCAGCTCGGCGGCCAGCATGCGCACGGCCTCGTCCAGCGGCTGCATCACAAGCGCGCACACGGCGCCGCCCGAGAGGGCCGCACCGACGAAGTCGTGGCCGTCCACGCGCTCGCCCGGCAGCGCGACGTACACGTCGCCCGGCTTCGCGTCGCGCGAGTCCCAGGTGAGCCCCGTGGCCAGCGCGCGCGGATCGAGCGGCTCCACCATGAACGAGCCTCCCGTGCATGCGGCGATCTGCTTGTGGTTCAAACGCATGCTATCGATCCTCGCCTGCGGGTTCGTCGCCGAACGCACGCGCGAGCTCCTCGGCGGCCACGATGCGATCGTCGAACGAGAGCACTTGGTCGCCCACGAGCTGATAGTCCTCGTGGCCCTTGCCCGCGATGAGGATCGAGTCGCCCGGCTTCGCCTGCGCGATGGCGCGCGCGATGGCGGCGCGACGGTCGGCCTCCACTTCGAAGCGGCCGGCTCCCGAGCTCATTCCGCTCACGATGTCCTCGATGATGGCCTGCGGATCTTCGGTGCGCGGGTTGTCCGACGTCACCACCGCATGGTCGGCCGCCAGGGCGGCCTTGCCCATGATGGGACGCTTGCTGGCATCGCGGTCGCCGCCGCAGCCGAACACGCAGACGGTGCGGCCGGGCGTGAGCGCCATGATGGACGCGAGCGCCTTCTCCAGCGCGTCGGGCGTGTGGGCGTAGTCCACGAACACCGACACGCCGCCCGTGTTCGGCGCGCTCACGCGCTCCAAACGACCCGGGATCTGCGGCGCCTCCTCGAGCGCTTCGACGATGGTCTCGGCCGGGAAGCCCAGCTGCAGCCCGATGCCGAAGGCGCACATGACGTTCTCCACGTTGAACTTGCCCACGAGCGGGTAGTCGAATGTATGCAAGCTGCCGCGCACGTCGAGCGTGATGGTGGTGTGGGTAGGAGCATACTGCACGTCCACGGGATGGATCTGCGCGGAAGGATCGAAGCCCGTCGTGACCACGCTGTCTTCGGCAACCGAGCAACGCCGCAGCAGCTCTTTGCCCCACTTGTCGTCGATGCAGATCACGCGCTTGGCCGGATAATCTTTCGAGAACAGGCGCGCTTTCGCCTCGAAGTAGGCCTCGAACGTGTGATGGTAGTCCAGGTGATCCTGCGTCAAGTTGGAGAACGCCGTAACGGCGAATGCGGCGTCCCACGTGCGATCGAGGTCGAGCGCATGAGAGCTCACCTCCATGGCCACGACGTCGCAGCGCGCATCGCGCATGCGGGCGAACAGCTGCTGCAGGTCGGGCGATTCCGGCGTGGTGTGGGCCGATTTCTCGGCCTCGTCGCCGATGCGGATGCCCACGGTTCCGATGACGCCCGTGCGCTTCCCCGCTACCCGCGCGATATGCTCTACCAGGTAGGTCGTGGTGGTCTTGCCGTTGGTGCCGGTGATGCCCACCAGCGCAAGGTCTTTGGAAGGATGGTCGTAGAAGTTCGCCGCCGCGGCCGCCATGGCCTTGCGCGTATCCTTCACCACGATCTCCGTGACGTCCGTAGCGTCGGCCAGGTACACCTTGCGCTCGACCACGAGCACTTTCGCGCCCCGATCGATGGCGTCCTGGGCGAACGAGTGCCCATCCGTCGTCATGCCTACCACGCAGAAGAACGCGTCGCCGGGTTGCACCCGGTCGCTGCGGTAGGCGATACCGTTCACCTCGTCGTCGGCGTTGCCGAGGATGGTGCAGTCGATACCTGCGAACAGTTCGGTACAGGTCTTGCCCATGGCTTCCTCACTCCGGATAAATGTTGAATCGGTCGATGGCTGTTGTCATTATATCCTTAAAAATCGGCGTGACCACACCGTCGGTGGGAACCTCGTTGGCACCCACAAAACAAACCAATTGGCTGGAAGAATCGGCCAGGAAACCGGTGAAGGCCAGGTTGTACACCCCTTTTCGGTAGCCGCCGTTCTTCTCGTCGTAGATCTCCGCCGTGGACGTCTTGCCCGCCACGTTGAAGCCGTCGATGGCGGCGGCCTTGCCCGTGCCCTCGGTGACGACGGTCTTCAGCATGCTGGTCAGATCGTCGATGGCTTTCTTGTCCTTGATGACGGCGTCGCTTCCGTACTCGGCCGTCTCGCCGCTTTGGGGCTTCGACAGGAGGAAGTGCGGCGTGCACTCCACGCCGTCGTTCACGAGCGCTCCGTAGAAGCGGGTGATCTGCAACGGCGTGAGCGACAGGCCCTGCCCGAAGCTGACGTTGTACCCCGTGACCTTGCTCCATTCGTCGAACGGGAGCAGGGCGCCCAGGTAGTCGGTGCCGGCCTCACCTTCGCCGGGATAGTCCACGCCCGTCTTCGTGTGCAGGTTGTACTCGTTGATCTTGTTGTAGAGGTTCCGGAACCCCGACACGTCGCCCACCGTCGCGTTCTCGGTGGCCAGCGAGATGCCGATGTTCGACGACTGGTCCATGATCTGCTGCAGGGTGTACGTGGCATCGCCGCGCTCGTGCGCATCGGTGATAACGTAGCCGTCGGCCTCGATGGAGGACGGGCAGAACAGCTCGGTGTCGGGCGTCATGGTGCCAGCTTCCAGGATGGCCATGGCCGACACCGACTTGAAGATGGAGCCCGGCTCGAACAGGTCGGTCACGCATTTGAGCTTCGGCGCATCCGCTTCCATATTCGTCCGGTCGGCCGGATTGAGCAGCGGCAGCGATGCCGCGGCGTAGATCTCTCCCGTGCCGCCGTCCATCACGATGGCGCTGCCGCCGTTGGCCGTGATGCCCTTGGCATCGGCCGTCAAGCGCTCCTCGACGGATTGCTGCAGCTCTATGTCGATGGATATGATGATGTCCTCGCCGTCCACGGCCGCCTTGGAGTCGCGCGTGCCGCCGGGAATGGGCGTGCCGTCGGGGCTGCGCTCCTCGCGCGTGTAGCCCGCCTCGCCTGACAGCACATCGTCGTAGTACAGCTCGAGGCCCGATACCCCCTTGTAGTACTCGCGGTTGTTCTCGGCATCGGTTTCCAGCGTGCATACGCCGATGACCTGGCCTCCCACCTGAGCGTTCGGATACTCGCGCTTCCACAGCGTCTTATAGCGGATGCCGAAGTCCATGCCTTCGCGCGACCCACCCGAAGCCGAGAGCTCGCGCACGCGCTCCTTGAGAGCGTCCCCCACCGCCACGTCAGCCTTCTCCTTCACCACCGCGTACCGCGTGTTCGGAGCGGTGATGGCTTCCAGGTAATCGGACTTCTGGCCGCCCAGCACGTCGACGAGCACCTGAGCCGTCGCGTCCGCGTCGTCGACTTCCACCGGGTCGATGTAGATGGTGGTCGACTCCACGGAGGTGGCCAGCACCACGCCGTTGCGATCGTAGATGGTGCCGCGGCGCGGCTCGATCCAGTCGTAGCTCATACGCGCGTTCTCGGCTTCCGAAGCCATGGCAGGGGCGGCTATCACCTGCAGGTACGCCAAGCGCAGCACGAACAGCGCCGCGATGACGGCGAAGGCGAGAATGGGAAGGAACACCCGGTTCGAATTCGAGTTGAAGTCGACCGCCGCAGCCGGGCGGCCGGAGGCGCGCACCGGACGCGCCGCGCGCGGCGGACGGGAGGGGCGTGCGGACGAGCGGGAGCTTCCGCGACCGCGAGCAGGGCGCTCGCCTCGCGGCGTGTGCGGTCTATCGGACATCGGTTTTACGCCTCGGAGCCAGCCGCTATGGCAACGCTCTTCGAAAGGGACAGGGCACCGGACTCGTCGGTTGCGACGACGTCCTTATCCAGAGTGATGACCCCCGTGGTCTCGGGGGCGGCCATGTCCAGCTTGCCCGCCTGCTGCTTCACCTTCGTCGGATTGGACAGCGTGCTCTGGGACACTTCCAGCGCGGCGCCCGAAGAGCGGGCGTCGCTGATCTGGCTGGTCAGCTGGCTCGACTGCATCGTCGTGGAGATCGTCGCGGACATGAGCCCGATGCGCGCGAATCCCACAAGCGACACGACCAGCAGCACGACCGCCGCCGCCTTCGCCAAGAACACGACGTTGGACGGAAGCGTGGGGGTCTGCGTGCGGGCGCCGCGGCCCGGAACGACGCTGATGCGCTCACGCGGGCTGCGTTCGGGTGCGCGCTCGGGATAGTACGAATACGCTGGTGCTGCGCCCATGTTCGACCCCCTTTCTGTGTTTCGACTGCATGTAAAGGTCGCGTGCGGTGCATATGGCTCCCGCTTGCGTCAGCGGGACGTTTTTTGCTTATCGTTTCTGCGCTACGCGAAGCTTGGCGCTGCGTGCGCGAGCGTTGCGCTCGATTTCTTCGGCAGTCGGCAGAACCGGCTTCCTGGTGACGATGTCGAGTATCGGCTGCTTCCCGCACATGCACACCGGCAGATCCGGAGGGCACGTGCATCGGTTCGCGAACTTGGCGAACGTTTCCTTGACGATGCGGTCCTCAAGCGAGTGGTAGCTGATGACTACCAGGCGGCCGCCGGGGTTGAGCCAGCGGATGGCCGCGTCGAGGCCGCTTCTCAGCACATCGAGCTCGCCGTTCACCTCGATGCGCAGCGCTTGGAACGTGCGCTTCGCCGGGTGTCCCCCTGCTCGGCGAGCCGAGGCGGGGATGGCGGCCTTGATGATGTCGACCAGCTGCTCGCTCGTCTCGATGGGAGCGTTCTGGCGCGCGCGCACCGCGAAATCCGCGATACGGCTGGCCCACTTCTCGTCCGAGTAGGTACGGATGATCCGAGTGAGATCTGCTGCGGTGTAGGTGTTGATGATCTCTGCTGCGGTAAGGGTTTGTTTACCCGGATCCATCCGCATATCAAGAGGGCCGTTCTCCTTGAAGGAGAAGCCTCGAGACGGCGTGTCGATCTGCACCGAAGACACTCCGAGGTCGAACAGAACCGCATCGACGCCGGGCACCTCCGTGCTGAGGAGCGCTTCATCCATATTTCCGAAGTTGCCGCGCACGAGTTCCAGGCGCGGGCGCACGTCGTCAGGCAACGTCCCGAGTTTGAGACGGGCAGCGGCCAGCGCCACCTCGTCTTGATCGATGCCGATGAGCGTGCCCCCGCTCCCGATGAGCTTGGCCGCTTCGAAGGAATGCCCTGCACCGCCGAGTGTTGCGTCCACGAATGTATGCTGTGGTTTGAGGTTCGAGTATTCGAGGCACTCGGCGAGCAGAACGGGTGTATGCCGATATTCGCTTGTCATATCGCTCACGCCTTTCGATCAGTCGAACAACAGACCGAGATCGGTCTCGTCGTCCACCGCGTCGTAGCGCTTTGCGTCCCAGATCTCGAAGTAGCCCGTGTTGCCCACGACGACGACCTCCTTGTCGATTCCCACGGCTTCGCGCTGCTCGGCCGAGATCATGATGCGGCCGGCTGCGTCGATGGACACATCGGCTGCACGCGACTTCAGCTTGCGGCGCAGGCGAACATGGAGATCGTTGGTGCGGTCGAACTTCTCGAACTTGTCCTCGAACACGCCGGCCACCCATGCGTTGAACGCATCGGGCTCGAACACGTAGAGGCACTCGTCCTTCGGGTTGCGGGTTACCACCAGATCCGTCGAGAGAACCTTGCGAAACGATGCGGGAAGCGACATGCGGCCTTTGGCGTCCACCTTATGGCGGTACGCGCTGTTGAGATCGACAACCTTGTTGCCCTCTTCCGCCATGCCTTCCTTTCCGCCGCCGTCCCACGGCTCTTTCGATGTATGGAATTCTATCCCACTTCGCCCCACTTCGCAACAAAATATGCGACTTGACCCCCTTTTTGCCCATCCTGAAACCCACCGGACTCTTTCCCGTTAACCGCTCCCCTGCCAACCGAAAAACGACACGACCACATGTAGAACGGACGCGCTTGGGCGGGCACAACATGTAGGCCGCCCGCCCCCGCGGTGGGACGAAGTGGGGAGTTATGCGGAATCTGTGGCAGGATGGATCTTCAACCTGAATTTCAGTTCGCCGCCCCCTCCCATCAGGCATAAAACAGCGAACGGATGTTTGAAATTGAGTCAGCAGGGGGCAAAGTGGGAGACGAAGAGCGCCTCCCTACTTCGCGCGGGGATGGGCGCTCAGGTACTCCTCGCGGATATGGGTGCGGTTCACGTGGGTGTAGATCTGGGTGGTGGAGATGTCCGAATGCCCCAGGATCTCTTGGATGACGCGCAGATCGGCGCCGCCGGCGAGCATGTGGGTGGCGAAGGAATGGCGCAGCGTGTGCGGATGAAGGTTCGCCACGCCGATGAAGCGGCCGGCCTCGGCGACGAGGGAGTGCACGCTCTGGCGCGTCAGCCGCCCGCCGCGCGCGTTGAGGAACACGGCCGAGGTGGATTTCGCGTACGAGCGGACGAGCTCGGGGCGGCCGCGCTCGAGGTAGTCGCGCAGCGCGCGCAGCGCGGCGCCCGAGATGGGGGCGATGCGCTCCTTATTCCCCTTGCCCAGGATATGAAGATAACCTTCCTCCAAGATGGCGTCGCCCAAATCGAGCCCCGTGCACTCGCTCACGCGCAGCCCGCACCCGTACAGGACCTCAAGGATGGCCTGGTTGCGCAGAGCCAGAGGGCCGCTGCCCAGCGGGCGCGACAGCATGGCGTCCACCTGCGCAACCGACAGCACGTCGGGAAGGCGGTCGGGCGCTTTGGGGAGCTGGATGGTGTCGGCCGGGTTGCGACGGGCGTAGCCTTCGCGCACGAGAAAGCGGTGGAACCCCTTGAGCACCGACACATGGCGGTCCACCGTCGAGGCTGCGTACGCGCGGTCGAACAGGTCCGACTCGTACGCCACGATGACCTCGCGATCGACGTCGTCCACCGAACGGATCCCGCGCTTCTCGAGGAACCGCGCGTAATCCTTGAGGTCGGCAGCGTACGCGGACACGGTCAACGGAGAGCTGCCTCGCTCGACGCGCAGATATGCCAGGTACTCTCGATACAGCTCGTCCATCCGCCACCCTCGTCGTCGCGCCGCCGCAAAACGTCGAACGGATGTTTCACGTGAAACATCCGCGCCCCGTCTGCCGAACCCTCTGCATGATATAGTTCACAGGATAGCACGCCTTCGCGGCGATGAGGACGCTGCGCGTCCGCAGGAAGCGCGCCACCGTCCTCCCTAGGCGCGACGCACGGCGGCGGCGCTCACGAAACCGCAGAACAGCGGATGGGGCCGCGTGGGGCGGCTCTTGAACTCGGGATGGCCCTGGCTGGCGACGAACCACGGATGGCCGGGCAGCTCCACCATCTCCACGAGCCGCCCGTCCGGCGACGCGCCCGACACCGAAAGCCCCGCTTCGACCAAGCGCTCGCGGAAGGCGTTGTTCACCTCATAACGATGACGGTGACGCTCATATATAATAGATTCGCCGTAAGCCTCGAACGCCTTCGTGCCCGGCTCCACCTTGCACGGATAAGCTCCCAGGCGCATGGTTCCGCCCTTGCCCTCCACATCCTCCTGCTCGGGCATGAGGTCCACCACGGGAAAGGCCGCCTCGGCATCGAACTCGGCCGACGTGGCCCCGGACATGCCGGCCGCGTCGCGCGCGAACATGCATACGGCAGCCTGCAGCCCCAGGCAGATGCCCAAGTAGGGAATGCCCTGCTTGCGCGCGTAGCGAGCCGCGGCGATCTTGCCCTCGAAGGCGCGCTGGCCGAAACCGCCCGGCACGAGGATGCCGTCCATGCCGCCCAGCACCGCCCCCGCGTTCGCGTCCGACAGCTCCTCGCCGTCCACGAGGTGCACGTTCACGCGGCATCCGCAGCGCACCCCCGCATGCCCGAGCGCCTCGATCACCGACAGATACGCGTCGGGCAGGCTCACGTACTTGCCCACCACGGCCACGTCCACCTCCTCATCGCAAGCGTCCGCCGCGGCCAAGAACGAGCGCAGGGGCGCCAAGTCGGCCGAACGCCGCTCGAGGCACAACCGGTCGAGCACCATCTCGTCGAAGCGCTGCTCGTGCAAGCCCAGCGGCACCTCGTAGATGGACGGCGCGTCGGTGCAGGCCAGCACCTCCTCGGGCCGCACGTCGCAGAACAGCGCGATCTTCTCGCGCACGCCGTCCTCGATCTCGTGGTCCGAGCGGCACACGATGAAGTCGGGCTGCACGCCGATGGAGCGCAGCTCCTTCACCGAATGCTGCGTGGGCTTCGTCTTCACCTCGTGCGCTGCGGCTATATAAGGCACCAGCGTCACGTGAACGAACAGCACGTCGCCGTACGGCAGCTCCTTCTTGAACTGGCGCGCGGCCTCGATGAACGGCAGCGACTCGATGTCGCCGACGGTGCCGCCGATCTCGGATATGACGATGTCGGCGCCGGTTTGGTCGGCGATGCGCCGCAGGCGCGCCTTGATGGCCTCGGTGACGTGCGGAATCACCTGCACGGTGCCGCCCAGGTAGTCGCCGCGCCGCTCGCGCGCGATGAGGCTCTGGTAGATGGATCCCTGCGTGAAGTTGGACTCGCGCGTGAGGTTCTCGTCGATGAAGCGCTCGTAGTGCCCCAGGTCGAGATCGCCTTCGTGCCCGTCCTCGGTGACGAACACTTCGCCGTGCTGGAACGGCGACATGGTTCCCGGATCCACGTTGAGGTACGGATCCATCTTCTGCATGGTCACTTGGTACCCGCGCGCCTTGAGCAAGTGCCCCAGCGACGCGGCCGTAATGCCCTTGCCCAGCGACGAGACGACGCCCCCGGTAACGAAGATGTGCTTGGCCATGATTCTCCTATCATGCTATGCGTGCTTCATATGATTCGGAGACGGCGCCTGGCCGCGCACGAAATACGCCCGAAGAGCACAGCGGATCCTGCCTCCAAACGTCTTTTCATTCTACGGCATGCACGAGGTCGGAGCCGCATTGCCCGGCGCAATTAACAAAGCCGTAACACCCACGGCACGGCAGCCGATGCGCGAGCCAGATGCAAGAGGCGCAGACAGCGCAAGGGCCGGGCGCCGCGCATCGAGAGCGCGTGCCCGGCCCTTGCACCGGAGAGGGAGGGGTGCGCACATCCGGCAAAGGACGGCACCGTCGAATGATCAGGTTAGTTGTCTACAAACCGGCTGCGGCGTTCTCGCCGGCCACCTTGCCGTAGAACATGGCCATCGCGTGGCTGTGGCCGCTCAGACGGAAGGGGTACTTGATAGCGAAGCGGCTGCCCTGGATGTTGCCGGACGCATACAAGCCGGGGATCACCTGGCGCTCGAGGTCGAGCACCTGGGCGTTCTGGTTGGATTCCAAGCCGCCCATCATGACCAGGCACAGGCCCACGCCCATGCGCTGCGCGTAGTACGGGCCGTCGTCGGTCACGGGCATCAGGTACTTCGCCTGCTTGGCGTAGTCCTCGTCGACGCCCTTCTCGCACAGCTCGTTGTAGCGCTCGACCGTGGCCAGCGCTGCATCGACGTCCATGCCGTCGATGCTCTCGAACAACTCGCGCAGCGTCTGGCCCTTGAAGATGGTGCCGTCGCCCACCCGCTCGTCCCACTCGGCGAGCGTGGCCGCGAACGTGTTCACGCACTTCGCAGCATTCTCTTCGAAGTGGCTGTCGGTGATCATGAAGCACTTGTGCTTGGGCTGCAGCTCGATGGGATACTCGGCATCGGCGGCGCAGGTGTCCTCGTTCATGAACCGCTCGCCGTTGTAGTTGATGCGCAACAGCGGTCCGGTGAAGCCCATGGAATCGTTCTGCGAATCGGTGTCGCCCGGACCCCCCATCACGTGCATCTGCGAGCACTGGTACTGCTGGATGGAAGCACCCGCCCAGTACCCCAGCTTGTAGCCGTCGCCCGTATTGGTGCGGTTGCCCTCGACGTCCATGTTCGGCCATGGGTTGCCGTTGCCGTTCCAGATGAGGTTCGGTGCGAAGTAGCGCACCATGTCCTCGTTGGATCGACAGCAGCCCGATGCCAGGCACACGCCGTTTTCAGCGTTGATCTTCTTGTACTTGCCGGTATCGGCGTTGCGCGCGTACACGCCCACCACGCGACCTTCATCGTTTTGGATGAGCGCTTCGGCGAAATGGCCGAAATACGCTTCGGAGCCCGTGCCGGCATCGAGGCCCTTCTGGAAATTGTTGTCGAGCACGGCCTGATGGTCGGTGAAGTTCAGGCATTCGGGGAAAGCGGCCTGCGGCTCGCTCTCCCAGTCGATGGTCGGATCGCTCATGCAGCTGACGCCGTTGGGAACGTCCGCGCTGGGATCCATCGACATCTCGTAATTCTCGAGGATCTCGCAATCCGCGCCCTCGATCCACCAGTCCATAGCCTCCGCGTCGCCCAAGACGAACTTGCGGACGATATTGTAATTCGTGATGCTGGCGCACTCCTGGAACTCTTCCTTGATGATGGCCTCAAGGTCGAGGTGGGGCAGGCCGAAGGTGTCGGTCAGCTTGCCGTTCAAGTAGCAGTACTGGCTGGAGCGCTGCTGCGGCATGGAACCCTTCTCGATGCCGACGACCTTGGCGCCGCCCTCGGACGCCGCACGGAACGCCGCGACGCCCGAGACGCCCAGACCCACGACCGCCACGTCGCAGTCAAGCTCTTCCTCCACCATATCGTCGGTGATCTCAGGAGGATTGGCGGGCCAAGGATAATAGTCTCCCCACGGCGACGGGGCAAGTCCTTCGGCGGCGTCGGCCGCGCTCGCAGCCGTCGCAGCATCGCCCGCCGAGCTTGCCGAAGACGCCTGCGGCGAACATCCCGCCAACGCTGCTCCCGCTCCCAGCGCCGCCACGCCTCCTAGCGTGAGGAACCCGCGACGCGTGAGGCCGTCGGCCAGCTCTTTCTTTTGCTTTTCGTTGTTCATGATCTCCCTCCTTCAGGGTGAATCGAGCAGCGCTCCATGCGCCGCCCTTGCAACGACGCAACCATAGGACGCACGTGGAACAGGGAGAATAACCGCAGTGCGTGAAGCGCATCACCGCGTTGCAGTATTTTTTCGTTTTACCAGATGATCGGACTGAAAAGACATCGAGGCGACCGGCTTTCGGAGAACGCGAGTCCGAAGGACGACTCGGCTGGAGTACAATGGGCAGGAAACATCGGAGAAGCCAAAGGGGGGCTTTCGCATGGCAAACGGCACGTACTTGAACAGGCTAGCCGCCCAACCTCCCATCCGTTTCCGCCCCCGCCTTTTGCTGTTAGCGGCTTTCCTTGCCTCGGCGCCCCTCTATCCGCCCAACTCCTACCTTATGCTGCGTTTCGCACCGAACGTCTCGCCCGCTGGCGACTTTCTTTTCGCCATGCTGCTCTCTTGCTTTGCGACAGCCCTCGCCATCCTGCTCTTCTCGGCGCAACGCCCCAGCTGGCCTGGCTTCGAAACGCGCAAAGGGCGCCCGATCGCCACAGGCTGCGCTTGGACGTACGCCGCAGTCTTGGTGGCGATCTGGATTCTGCTCGCAGCCGGATACCGTAACGTCGTCTTGTTCGCAGCGCTCGGCGTCACGGCCGGGGCATGCATGGCGCCGGTGATCATGCGGTGGGTGCGTCTGTATCTAATGGATTTTCGCAGCGTGATGTTCTACGGTGCCATCGCGTGCGCCAGCTCGTCGGCTGTCGCCTGGATCGTTTCGCTTTTGTCCGACCCGTTCGCGGTAGCCGCGGAAGGCGTTCTCGCCATAACGGGATCGGTTCTCCCCCTGTTGTTCGGAATCGAGAAATGCACGCACGAGACGGATGAGGACGCACAGAGCGTCTCCGGCATCGAAAACGGCGGGGGCGGCTTCACCGGCTCCCCTGACGCGGAAAGCCCGTCGAACACGCTGACAGGGCTTGCATCTTCTCTCAGGACATTCCTATCGATCATATGGGTGCCGCTGCTGGGCTTTCTCGTCTGCTCGTTCATGATGGCCGCTTATTCGTTCGACGCCGACGTGGGAGCGGGACGAAGCGAGTACACGGGCGCCATCGTTGCATCGGCCGTCGTCGTGGCGCTTTGCGCAATGCGGTTGAAAAGCCCGTTCGTTATGCTGATCGACCGCTTGGCTGTTCCGGCGTGCGTCGCGGTGAGCATCGTGCTGGGCAGCTTCCCGACGGGGACGACGCTGTTCGTGGCGGGAGCGATGCTCGTATACGCGCCTCTCGCCCTGCTATCGCTCTTCGCGCTCTCATCGCTGGTCGCCATGGCCGAGGCGGGAGAATTCCCTCTGCCCTTCGTGTTCTCGGCGGCCTTCCTGCTCAGCTGTGCGGCATCGCTTTTGGGCATGACGGTGCAGGCGAACGTGCCGCCGGATGTGAATTTAGGGCCGTACCTGTGGGTCGTGCTTTCCTCATACTTCTGCATCGTGGTGGTGCACCTCGGCTTCGTCGCATGGCAGCAGGCTTGCTCGACGGACGATCCCGACGCTTTGCAGGATGCAGGCATGCGGAACGAAGGTGAAACCGATACGCTGCATGCATTGCAGCACGAACGCATCGTGACGCTAGCGAACGGGTACGCCCTCACGAAGCGCGAACGCGAGATACTGCAGTACCTGAGCCTGGGATACGGGTCGGTATACATCTCCAAAACGCTGTTCATCTCCGACAACACCGCGCGCACCCACATCCGCAATATTTACCGCAAACTGGACGTCAGCTCGCGAGAAGAGCTGCTGTCGCTGGTCAACGGCATGAAATGACAGCCCGCGCCTCGCACCCCTACGCGGCTCTGTACAGCTGATGGTTTGACGCGGGTTCGCCCGCTATCGTGGTATGCTGTTACATTAGTGCAAGAGCAGAACGGTTCGAAGAAGAAGAGGGATTCCATGCGCATCGGGTTCGACAACGACAAGTACATCGCGCTTCAGGCCGAGCATATCCGCAACCGCATCAATCAGTTCGGCGGCAAGCTCTATCTGGAATTCGGCGGAAAGCTGTTCGACGACTACCATGCCGCGCGCGTGCTGCCCGGGTTCGAGCCCGACTCCAAGATCCGCATGCTCAAGAGCCTGGCCGACGAGGTGGAGATCATCATCGCCATCAACGCCAACGACATCGAGAAGAGCAAGGTCCGCGGAGACTTGGGCATCACCTACGACGAGGACGTGCTGCGCCTCATGGACATCTTCCGCTCCATGGGCTTCGCCACCAGCGGTGTGGTGATCACCCACTACGCGAACCAACCCTCGGCCGGCGCGTTCCGCCGCCGCCTGGAAAGCCTGGGCATCAAAAGCTACCTGCACTACCCTATCGCCGGCTATCCGTACGACATCGACCGCATCGTCAGCGAAGAGGGCTACGGCAAGAACGAATACGTGGAAACGACGCGCCCCCTCGTGGTGGTGACGGCGCCCGGCCCCGGCTCGGGCAAGATGGCCACGTGCCTGTCGCAGCTGTACCACGAGCATGAGCGCGGCATCGCGGCCGGCTACGCCAAGTACGAGACGTTCCCCGTGTGGAACCTGCCGCTGAAGCACCCGGTGAACATCGCCTACGAGGCGGCCACGGTGGACCTCGACGACGCGAACACCATCGATCCCTTCCATCTGGAAGCCTACGGCATCACCACGGTCAACTACAACCGCGACGTGGAGATATTCCCCGTGCTGAAGGCCATGATGGAGCGTATCTCGGGCACCAGCCCGTACCAGTCGCCCACCGACATGGGCGTGAACATGGCCGGCAACGCCATCGTGGACGACGAGGCCGTGCGCGACGCCGCGAAGATGGAGATCGTGCGCCGCTACTTCCAAACCGCGGTGGAAGTGAAGCGCTCGGGCGTGGGCCAGGAGCGCATGGAACGCCTGGAGCTGCTGATGAACCAGGCAGGCGTGAACGCGAGCTTGTCTCCCGCGCGCTCGGCGGCGCTGCTGAAGGAGGAGACCACCGGCGGCCCGGCTGGAGCGATGGTACTGCCCGACGGCTCGGTGGTGACGGGCAAGACGTCGTCGCTGCTGGGCGCGGCATCGTCGCTGCTGATGAACGCGCTCAAGGGCCTGGCCGGCGTGGACGACGACATCGACGTGATCAGCGACGAGGCCATCACGCCCATCTGCCGCCTGAAAACCGAGCAGCTGAACAGCCGCAACCCCCGCCTACACTCCGATGAGACGCTCATCGCGCTGTCCATCAGCTCGGCCACCGATCCGCTGGCGAAGAAGCTGATCGACCACGTGAACGACCTATACGGCTGCGACGCGTTCTTCAGCGTGATCCTGTCGGCCACCGACGAGAAGCTGTACCGCACCCTCGGCATCAACGTCTGCTGCGAGCCGAAGTACGAGCAGCATAGGTACTATCACAAATAGTAATCACAAGTAAGGCGGTGCAAGATGAACGGTTGTTGTTGCGTCGAAGCGTCAACCCTCGTGCTCATGGCCGATGGCAGCCAGCGCCCCATTCGCGACCTGCGTATCGGCGATTTGGTAAGAACCGAAACAGGAACCGCGCATATACGCGACATCATCAAAGGGCGCGAGCCCGAGCTGGTTCGCATCGGGCTCGCGCAAGGCGGCAACCTCGTCGCGACGGGGAACCACCCCCTGTTCACCGACAAGGGCGTCAAGCGATGCAGCGAGGTCGTCGTGGACGATCGGCTTCGCACGGAGGGCGGCTGCGTCGCCATCGAAAGCATCGAGCTCGCTCCGCACGAGCCCGCGACGAGCAATCTGACGCTCGGAAAAGCCATCGGGTGCGTTTCGCACGATTTCGAGGTATACAACCTGGTTCTGGATGGATCGAGCGTATTCTTCGCGAACGGGCTGCTTGTGGGCGACAACAACGAGCAAGGGCGCCTTATGCGCTCATCTGACGAGATTCGCAGCTCAGCCAGCGTTCCTGCCGAGCTGCTCGCAGAAGCGGAGCGCTTGCGCCGCGATTCGATGTAGCCCGAGACGATTGCCCCCGCAGCGGCTCATCTTCGCCCGAAAAACACGCTCCAACGTCTGAGGCGTGTTTTTCGGGCGAAGATGCTCCCGTCGTCGTTACGCGGCGGCGACGATCCAGATCATCGAGCCGTAGGCGAAGCTGTTGCCGTCCGCGTCGATCGTGGCGTTGAGCAGCGTCTTCATACCGTAGTCGGTGAACGTTCCGTGCCACACGAGCATCGTGTTCTCATCGCCTGCAGCTAGCAGCACCGGCCGGTCGAACGTCGCTTCAAGTCCCAGCGGTGTGAAGCGCGCGTCCTGCACGAATGTCGTGGAGCCGCTTTCGGTGGTGAGCGACCACGAGCCCCCCGGCAAGTCCTGGTCGGCGCGCTTGAGACGAACGCCCACGATGGCCACGTTGCGTTCCGAGCGGTTCGCCGCCGCAACGGGGATGAGAGCGGTGTTGTCGCCTTCGGCGTTCAGAACCATGGAAACCGACGAAGGGACGGTGATGTTGACCTGGGCTTCCTCTTGGGGTGCGAGCGCAGGTTCGGATTCCGGCTCGGCAGGCGGTTCGGGGACGGGCGCCTCTTCGGCGGGCGCGTTCGCGAGCTTGTCGGTAAGCTCGTCCGCCGGCTGCTCTACAGATTCGTCCGCGGAAGCATCGAGGTCCTTCGAATCGTCGGGATCCTCGACGCCCTCGGAGTCTTCGGGCGTTTCAGACTCGACGGGATCCTTGGGCTCCGCGGAATCATCCGGCTCTTCAACCGTCGGCAGCTCCGGCGCATCGGGATTCACAAGCTCGCGCCCGTCGAGATTCCATGCGTACCTCAGCACGTTCTCGTCCGCGCCGCGATACACCGTGGCCAGCAGCGTTTCGGCCGGCTCCTCGAAGCCGAAGCATTCATCCGCGACCGCCTCGTCGGCGAATGCGAATTCGTCGGGAAGCTCGACGAGCTTCGGGCAATCGTAGAACGCGCGCGTCAGATCTTCGACGCTGGCGGGCACGTTCGCGATCTCGCTCAGGTTCGAGCATCCCTCGAACCAATGAGCCAAGCTCGTCGCTTCCACCTTGTCGGCGAAGATCACGCGCCTGATGTCGTCGGCCACGCCTGCCGCCAGCCAGGGGACATCCTTGACGTCGTCGAACGCGACCGTTTCCCCCGACCCGTCGACCACGAACGTCCCGTCGGGCCACAGCTCAGCCAACACCGCCGAGGCATCGTCCGCACCGATAGGCCATGCACGCTCGTATTCGGGAACGATGGGAGCATCGGGGGCAACCGGCTCGGCGTCGGGCAGAGGCCGGGATTGGGGCTTCGGCTCGCTTGGAGCGGGAGCGTGCGAAGGCGCTTCGACCACAACGTTGTCGATATCGTCAACCGGCGTCTTCGGAGCCGCAGGCTCCTCGACCGCTTCGGAACCGCCCGCGTCCTTCTCGGCCGCAAACGAAAACGGCACCGGCCATAACAACCCGAACACCAACAGCGCGCAAAGCGCGAAAGCCGCGCTGATCCTCAGCGCGGCTTTCCATGGGGGCATACTATATGCTGTCGGCTTCGTCATAAATCGAAACCATTTCTATTGCAGTCGGGTAAGTTCTACGCTAGCCCAATAGTCCAAGCGACGTCGAATGCTGAAGCCTTGGTAAAATAGCTGGAAAGAAAAGTCTTATCCAGAGTGCCTGATTTTATATCCATCGTCAAAGCCAAAGGCGTTGCCGTCGTCCCATCAGTGCTTTTTCCTATAGTCCAGTTCAAACCAGTTGCGCTCGACTCAGTAAGCACTGTTTTCTTTGTAACATCATTCTTTTGCGATATGGTCACGCACAATGCGTTAGGAGCCAATGTCGTGTCGGAAGAGGCTAAGGTAAAATTATTATCAGTTTTGTTCGTCACCTTGACATCCGTCAACGCAACATCGAAGCCCTTGGTGGTATTGCCTATGGAAAAATCGCCAGGTCCCGTTATGGTGTCGTTGGTAATCGAGATGGGGAGGGTCGTAGGCACTGTTGCCGAAATATTTATTGTCGCCGTCACATCGACCGAGCTAGTACCCGTGGCCGCAGTATTATTTGAGCCCTGTATCGTTTTGTCAGTTACCGCGAACGCCGGAGCTGCGCATAGCCCCGTTAGCATTGTTGCCGCGCAAACACCAACGATGCCCTTTTTCAAATTCGTAAGCTTGCTCATGATAGTTCCCTTTCTAACGTGCCCTTACGTTGTCGGATGCGCTCTACGTATCTTCCGCGTCGAAAGCCCCTTAGCCTTCGACGTTCAAAACAATTTCAGCGGCCGCTTGGCCGGTTTGCTTGTGCGTCTCGCGATCGTAGCCGGTGAACGTGGCCACGGCGGCGTACTGTCCGGGATCAAGATCCTTCGTCAGCTTGATCGTTTGAATATGCTGGTCGGGCGCTATGGCAGCCGACTCGTACACCGTCTCGCCCGAATCTTTCAGCGTGATGACCACTTTCTGATCCATCGGGTTCGCGGCGATGTTCTCGATGCGCGCCTCGCCCTCGGACGAGCCGTCGGCGAACGTGATGGACGCCGCGATGGAGATGTTCATCATGCCCTTCGCCACTTCCTCGTTAAGCGCCGCCTGGATCTCTTCCTTCGACTTGCCCTCGAACTGGCCTTGCGCGGCGTTCGAGTCGTACCAGTCTTCCAGCGCAGGCTGCTGCGTCAGCACGACGCCAACCCCTACGGC
>NZ_DBFEGU010000150.1:0-4666 GCF_048329335.1 Eggerthella sp.
ACGCGGCTCAGAAGGAGGCGCGCATCGCCGAGCTGGAGGCGCGGCTGCAGGCGGAGCAGCGTGAGCGCGAGAACCAGCAGCGCCTGGCCCACGCCGAGCGCGAGCGCGCGCTGGCCGATGCGGTGGCGACGAAGGACGCGCGCATCGCCGAGCTGGAGCAGCGCGTGGAGGCGCAAGGCCGCGCCTTCGAGGCGGAGAAGAAGCTGGCGGTGGAGCAGGCGCGTTCGGCGCTGGAGCGCGAGCGCGACGCGCTGGCCGCGCAGGTGGCGCTCAAGGACGCCGAGAAAAGCCAAGCGACGAGCGCCCTCAAAGAGCAGCTGGCCATCGAGCTCAAGGCAAAAGACGACATCATCGCCTACAAGGAAGGCGAGATCGAGCGCTACAAGGACATGAAGGCGCGCCTGTCCACCAAGATGGTGGGCGAGTCGCTGGAGCAGCACTGCGAGACCGAGTTCAACAAGATCCGCGCCGCCGCGTTTCCGCGCGCGTACTTCGAGAAGGACAACGACGCGTCCGAGGGCTCGAAGGGCGACTTCATCTTCCGCGAATGCGACGAGGAGGGCAACGAGATCGTCTCCATCATGTTCGAGATGAAGAACGAGTCCGATGATTCGTCGCATCGTCACAAGAACGAGGACTTTTTCAAGAAGCTCGACGCCGACCGCAGGAAGAAGGGGTGCGAGTACGCGGTGCTGGTCACGTTGCTCGAGCCGGAAAGCGAGCTGTACAACCAGGGCATCGTGGACGTGTCGTACCGCTTCGAGAAGATGTACGCCATTCGCCCGCAGTTCTTCCTGCCGATGATCTCCATCCTGCGCAACGCGGCGTTGAACTCGATGGCGTACAAGGCGGAGCTGGCGGTGGTGCGCAACCAGAACATCGACATCACGAACTTCGAGGAGCAGATGGAAACGTTCAAAAGCGGTTTCGCGCGCAACTACGATCTGGCCAGCCGCAAGTTCCAGACGGCCATCGACGAGATCGACAAGACCATCCTGCACCTGCAGAAGACCAAGGACGCTCTCGTGTCGTCCGAGAACAACCTGCGCCTGGCGAACAACAAGGCCCAAGATCTTACCATCAAGCGCTTGACCAGGAACAACCCTACCATGAAAGCGGCCTTCGAGGCGCTGGCCGAGGAGAAGGATGACGCGCGGCCGTAATTCGTCTATATCGTGAAAATATGCTAGTCTATTTTCACGATATAAGGAGGTTTTCATGGCGACACCTGCTGAGCTGCTAGACAACATGGTGCCTGTTTCGGCGTTCAGCCGGGGCAAGGCCGCGCAGGCCTTCTCGTCGGCGTCTAATTCCACGCCCGTCATCGTGTTGAAGAACAATGCACCGTATCGCGTTATCACGACGCCGGACGAGTACGCCTATCTCTCGGAGGTCGAGGCCGACATGGTGCTTATGGCCGAAGCGATGGCGCGGTTGACGGCGAATCAGGATGCAGGATCCGTCCCTGCGGAAGAGGTGTACGCCGAGCTGGGCATCGCGCTTGAGGATGTTGACGCCATCGAAGACGTGGAGCTGGCGTGATGTGGGAGCTGTCGTTCCTTCCCGAAGCTCGGGAGGATCTTCGCGCATTGGACGGATCCCAGCGTATACGCGTGGTGAAGGCGATCGCCAAAGTGCAGTCGAATCCTCTTCCCTCATCCGAAGGGGGATACGGAAAACCTCTTGGGAACAAGCGCTTGTCCCAGTTGAGCGGCCTGATGAAAGTGAAATTGAAGTCGGATGGCATCCGGATCGTGTACAAGCTTGAGCGCATCGAGCATGCCATGCGCATCGTCGTGATTGGGGTTCGCTCCGATGATGCGGTATACCGCGAAGCCCAGAAACGGCGGGAGTCGCACGGATTGTAGACGGGGTGGGCGCTATGTGGGACGATTTCACGACGAAGGAGCGCACGGGCGCGGGGACGGGGGAGGTGCTCGCGCGGCTCGGGTACGCGCTGGCGGGCGCGCTCGTCGCCGTGCTGGTTTCGGCGATGATGTCGCTGGTGCCGTGGCCCGCGGACGACACGCTGTTTCCCGTGTACGTCAACGCGTCGGTCATGGGGGCGACGCTCATGCTGTGGGCGTCGTTCAAGCCTTCGCGCGGTTCGGCCGGCGCGGTAGCTGCCGAGGCGCTCACGGTGTTCGTCACCGTGCTTGTTGTGCAGATGGTCGGCAGCTGCCTGCAGTCGCCGAGCTTGTTCGGCCTCTATTCCAACCCTCTTTCATGGGTATGGGATCATGCGATCTTCATGCTGTACAGCGGGCTTGCCCTCGTTTTGCCGATATCCTGGGCGCTCGGCAGCGACGAGCGGTGGGCGCGGCGCTCGTTCAAACGGGTCCTCGGCGAGCTTGCGTTCGTCCTGGCGGCATGGGCGCTCGCTGCAAGCGGCGTCCTTGATTCGGCTCATTCGCTGATCGGATTCATGGTGCAAGGCCTCGTCTTCGTCGCGGCCGCGCTAGCGACGGCGGCGGTGTTTCAGCGGCTGGCGTATGCGTTGGTCGGGCGCTACCGTACGGCAGAGGCGCAGCCTTCACCGAGACCGAGACATGCACCGCCCGTTTCCGAGTCCCGGCGTCCCGTGCCGCGCGCGAACCCGCGTGCGGCGTGCATCGCGGTGCTCGTCGGATCGGTGGGCGTCAGCGTGTGCGCGCTCGCATTCTTCTTCGTTTGCCAGAAGCAGGCGGCGGCTCAGGGTTTGGAGCTGCGCAACATCGTTTACGACATCCCGACCGCTTGCGTGCTGGTCACGTGTTTCGTCGCGATCCCGTTCGTCTTGGCGAAAACGCTGAGAGGACCCGGCAAGGATTATCGCTTGGCGGGGTATGCCGCGCTTTGCGCGATCGCGCTGCTGCCGACCATGCTGTCGTCCACGTTTCGGCTGGAACCTCCCGAAGAAACGTACCTTGGCGGCGGCGCCATCGAAGTGGTCACGCCTGAATGGTTCGATACGCCGCGCGTGGAATACGCGACGTCCGAAGGCCCCTTGTTCATGAGGATGCTGTCGAACGCACGCCTCTCGTCGACATCGGACGAGGGGCAGCCCCTTCCTCCCGTACGATCGGGCTACTCGTACCACAATACGGGCAACATCGTCTCCATCGACCACGAGGCGCTCGTGCTCGTGCTGGCGATAACGCAATCCACCGAGGATATCGCGACGGGAACGCAGGTGTCGGTCGATTGCGCGTCTACCGAGCACTTCGACGTACCGTTCGACGAGCTGGCGGTGGGCGATAGCGTGCAGATCCGCTCCACTGAGGCTCATACCGACGGCGCCATCGTTGCGCAGAAGGTGTTCGGTCCGGCGCGCGATCTGGTGCCCGAGCAGCAGGGGCGCGTCGAGGAAGAAACGCTCGACGACATCCTCGCGTCGTACGACTGCGGCTATACGGTGTCGGGCACGGTGACGTCGGCCGTCGAGGAGAACGGGTTCTCGTTTCGCGTGGACGACGGGGGCGGCTTCATCGAGAACGGCACGGAGCTGCGCGTGTCCACCGCATTCGTCGAGCGCCGCCTGTACGGCATGAAGGGCCTGCAGTGGGGGATGGACGGCGTGATCGTCGGCTTCTCGGACCTGCCGGCCGAGGGCGTGCTGCGCGCGAAGGTGATCGTGGGCAACGACGACACGTCATCCGACTACTGGGAGAACATGCCCGCCTCGTAATGCGCTACAATGGCGAACGTGATCCAGTTCCGAACAGTTGCGAAGGAGGCTTCGTTGACCGCCGATTGTCCAGAAGATTTTCCGTACGAGGCGAAGCCCGAGCTTCGCGACCCCGCTGTGCGCGAGGGCTATTGGCGCGTTGCGATGGGCTTGCAGGAGGTCGACGGGCTGAAGCCTTCTCCGTATCTGCGCGATCTCGCTCGAGAGCACGTGAGCGGCGTGCGCGGGCTGGACGAGACGGGCAGCATGATTCGCGCCTACCACGCGCGACAGAAGGCGGATGGGCGCGACGAGGCTGCGGGGGAGCGCGAAGCCGACCTCGTGAGCCAGCGCATCGTCGAGCTGCTGGCTTCGGGCGCGTTCGCGCTGGTACCCGATATGCTCGCCGTGATCCATGGCGCGTTGTTCCAGGATCTCGATGCGGCGACGTATCGACCCGGCGAGTATAAGACTGAAGCGCTGCAAAAGCGCGAGTTCGTGCTGAACGGCGACAGCGTGGTGTACGCCGATCCCTCGTTGATCGAGCGCTCGCTGGCATTTCTGTTCGACGAGGAGCGATCGCACGTCTACGGCATCGAGTTCGACGAGGCTCAGCTCGAACATCTCGGCCGCTTTATCGCAAGGTTGTGGCAGGTTCATCCTTTCGTCGAGGGCAATACGCGGACGACGGCGGTGTTCGCGGTGCTCTACCTGCACGATCTGGGCTTCGATGTGGACAACGAGCCGTTCGAGCGACATGCTCGGTACTTTCGCGATGCGCTCGTGCGCGCGAACTACCGCAACGCGAAAGCGGGCGTCCTGCCCGACCTTCGGTTCGTCGTGCGGTTCCTCGACAACCTGCTGAACGAAGCCGAACACGAGTTGCGCTCGCGCGATCTTGCGTGCAAGGCGCTGTTCGACGATCCCTCGTTGATCGAGCGCTCGCTGGCATTTCTGTTCGACGAGGAGCGATCGCACGTCTACGGCATCGAGTTCGACGAGGCTCAGCTCGAACATCTC
>NZ_DBFEGU010000151.1:0-38969 GCF_048329335.1 Eggerthella sp.
CGTCTCGTCCCGGGGCGTGACGGTGTGGAACTCGGCCCCCGCCCTGCTGGACGTGATGCTCGACGACGGCCCCGGGGCCGCGGCCGGTCTGCGGTTGGCCCTCGTCTCCGGCGACTGGGTGCCGCTGGGTCTGCGCTCGAAGCTGCCCGAGGGGGTGCTGCTCGTGGCCATGGGCGGCGCGACCGAGGCCGGCATATGGTCGAACTACTTCGAGGTCGGGGAGGTCGATCCGTCGTGGAGCTCGATCCCCTACGGCAGGCCCCTCTCCAACCAGTCCTTCCGCGTCGTGGGCGAGGACGGCCTCGACTGCCCCGACTGGGTGCCCGGCGAGCTGTGGATCGGCGGGGGGAGCCTGGCCGACGGGTATCTGGGCGATCCGGGGAAGACGGCCGCCTCCTTCGTCGAGGACGGGGGGCGCTGGTACCGGACGGGGGACATGGGCCGCTACTGGCCCGGAGCCGTCTTGGAGTTCCTCGGTCGCAAGGATTCCCAGCAGCAGGTGAAGATACGCGGCCACAGGGTGGAGCTGGGCGAGGTCGAGGCCGCCGTGGCCGGATGCCCCGGGGTGAAGGGGGCCGTGGCCGTCGTGGCCGGCGAGCGCGAGCGCTCGGTGGTGCATGCGTTCGTGGTCGCCGACGAGGGGGCTGACGTGGATCCGGCCGGGGTGCTGTCCCGCGTGGCCGGGCTCCTTCCCTCCTACTTCGTCCCCCATGACGTGACGGTCCTAGACGAGTGGCCCTTGAGCGCGAACGGGAAGGTCGATCGAAAGGCCTTGGCCGGCATGGCCCCCGAAGCGGCCCCGTCCGCATCCTCCCTGTCCGAACCGGCCACCGAAGCGGAGCGCGCCGTGGCGTCGGTGTGGGAGGAGCTGCTCGATGCGGGGCCCGTCGGAAGGGAGTCGAACTTCTTCGAGCTGGGCGGCGACAGCCTCATGGCCATGAGAATGACGAGCGCTTTGGAAAAGCGTCTTGGATTCAAAATTGGACTTCAAGAATTTATATCCGATCCGACTGTAGCCGGAATCTGCCAAAAGATAGATACGACATGCGGGGACACATATGAGGAGGGAACCCTATGATGGACGAGATCCGATGCCTTCTTGAAGAGATGGCAGATGCGGGAATACGTTTATGGGTCGAGGACGGAAAGCTAAAATTCAGAGCGCCATCTGGAGCCATGACGGTAGAAAGGGCTAACCTGATAAAGAAGAACAGGGATGCTGTAATCGCAGCCCTCAACGAACCTCGCCCGATAAAGCGCGAGCCCGAGAAAAGGTACGATCCTTATCCTCTTACAGACATACAGCAAGCTTATCAGCTTGGCAAGAGCGAAGCTTATCCCTACGGCGGAGTGGGATGCCAAGGGTACATGGAGATTAGCTTGGGAGGCGTTGAATTCGAGCGATTGAACAACGCATGGCGAAAAGTGGTGGCTCGGCATGACGTACTTCACTCGGTCATTTCTGAAGACGGTTATCAGCAGGTGCTGGAAGAATATGATGTGGGATTGATTGAATTCGTCGAAGCCGAATCGCGAAGCTTAGAAGAGGTCGCTTCCGAATGTCGTAGAACCATGGATCACAAGGATTATGCAACCTCGGTCCATCCGTACGAACTGAAAGTGAGTACTGATGGGATTAAGTCAATCCTCCACATATCAGTCAACTTGGCTCTTTGTGACTTTTTGAGCATTACCATAATCCTCAATGATCTGGCTCGGGCATATGACGGCGAGCAACTAGATAGCAGCGACGAGATTTCCTTCAGAGATTTTGTCATGGATGCAAAAACCCGAGGAGTTTCCAGCCCTTCTCTAAAAGCAGATGAGGAATACTGGTCGGCACGCATTGACGAATTGCCTCCCGCCCCTATGCTTCCCATGGGGCCGAATCCTGACGTGCGAACGGGAGTTAGATTCATTAGGCACCAGATGAGCCTTACCGATAACGAATGGGCAGAATTCCGTCGCACAAGCGCAGAGAAAGGGGTTACCCCCACAGCTGCATTGGTCGCTGCATTCTCGGACACTTTGGCGCTGTGGGCGGAATCATCGGATTTCACGATCAATATGACAATGTTGAACAGGGGGGATGACATTCCTGGAATCATGCGTACGGTCGGTGATTTCACAATGTCAAGCCTATTGGGATTGATTCGTGACGAGCGCGCGCCCTTCTTCTCCCGCGCTCGTGCAGCGCAATCACAGCTATGGTCGGATCTTGAACATAGAAGCTTCTCCGGAGTCTCCGTGCTGAGAGAGATCGCGCGACGACGTGGACGTGCGGGCGGTGGGGCGCTCATGCCGTTCGTTTTCACGAGCAGCATCGGCCTACGCGGAGGATCGTCCTTGAGTGAAACAAGCCTCTTTCGTGGCTCTCGAGTCATCGGCGGACTTTCACAAACCCCCCAAGTATGGCTTGACTGCCAAGCGATGGAGTGGAATGGGTCTCTTGTAATCAATTGGGATGAGCGCGCTGGAGTCTTCCCTGACGGTCTGGTTTCAGATGCCTTTTCATCCTTCGAACAGACCCTTAGAAGTCTTGCCTCGAGCAAAGCGACATGGGAAGAGACACGAATAGTCCATTTACCTCAAAAGCAGAAACTTGTTCGTATCGCAGCAAACGACACCGGCAAAGAAATAGTGTCGAGTACCCTCCACTCAGACTTTATGAAGACAGCCCTCTCTCATCCAGAGCTCCCCGCCGTGCGATTGGGAGATGAGTTTGTGACATATGCGGAGCTGAGGGCGCTTTCCCTCAAAGTGGCCCATAAGTTAAAGCGAGGAGTTCGGACTGCGATCATTCTTGAGAAGAGCATTGCACAAGTAGTTGCGGTGATCGGCTGCAGCCTTGCCGGCGCTCCCTTTATTCCTCTATCCCCTGACCATCCTCGATCAAGAGTCGACACCGTTATGGGCAATGCGGAAGTGGGCGCGGTTCTCGCCAAAGCTGAAACCCTCGAAAGGCTTGACTTGGCCGGCAAAGAAGAGGCTATGGATATCGACCTTATCCTAAGCGATGACATTTCCGCTAACTTCGAGGATCGGACTTTGCCATCTGACGAAGCCTACGTGATCTACACGTCTGGCTCCACCGGGGTGCCGAAGGGGGTGGCGGTGAGCCACGCCGCCGCGTGGAACACCATCGCCGACATAAATTCTCGATTCAACGTTAGGCAGAGCGACAAGATCATCGGATTGGCCGAGCTAACCTTCGACCTAGCTATATATGATATATTTGGAATCCTTTCCGTCGGAGGAGAGCTTATCTTCCCCGAACCCTCATCACTTAATGATCCGTCGAGCTGGTGCGACGTAGTTGTTAAACGCAAGGTAACGATATGGAATTCTGTCCCCCAGCAGATGCAAATGCTTTCTTACTACCTTGATACGGCTCCGGATGTACCCTCTCTTTCCTTGAGGCTCGCTCTCTTGTCTGGCGACTGGATACCCGTCTCTCTACCCAACGATATCGCAGATAAAATCCCTCACTTGAAAATGGTGAGCCTCGGCGGTGCCACCGAGGGAGGAATCTGGTCGATCTTCCACGAAATCAATCCATCGGATTCGGAAAAGGCAAGCATTCCCTACGGAAAGCCTCTTGCCAACCAGGAGTTTGATATCGTAGGACGCGAACTTGAATCGCTGCCTCTTCTCGTTCCGGGTGAAATCATCATTAGCGGAAAGAGCCTTGCTTCGGGCTACCTCAATGACCCTGTTCGAACATCCGAGAGTTTTATAATGCGGGATGGAGTGAAATGCTATCGAACCGGCGACATGGGCAAATACCTGGAAAACGGCGACATCGAGTTTCTCGGGCGTGCAGATCAGCAGATTAAAGTACGGGGTTACCGCGTCGAGCTAGGCGAAGTGGAAGCCGCTTTAGAAAAGGCACCGGGAGTGGACAAGGCTGTCGCATTTGCTGTCGACAACGATAAAACCGACAAGCATCTTCTCGCCGCAGTCATCGCCGAAAAGGTCAATCCCGACAAGGCAGAATCCTTGTTCAAGAGATCTACGGTCGCCATGAAAGAATGTATGAGAGATCGCTTCAGCAAAATGGCTGTCAACGAAGTTGCAGAGTATTGCCGCAAAGTTGACGAGGTCTGCTTGTCGGCCATGATGAATTTGATAGCAGATGCCGTTAGCAAAGATTGCTTCTCAATGGATGACATGATGCATGGACTCAATGCCAAAGAGAGGAACAGAAGGCTCCTAGAGAGATGGGCGAAGTCTCTCGTCGACATGAAAGCGCTCAATGCAAAGGGCGACTCGTTTTGCTTCTCGGACGATTATAAGAGAGGCGACATTGAAGCTTTATGGCAACAGCTCGAATCCTTGGAACTGAAAGTCGAGTACAGCAAAGGGCTTTTGTCGTTTTTGCACACATGCATAGATTCCTTATCCGGCCTCGTGTCGGGGAAAGTGGATCATTTATCCATACTTTTTCCCGAAGGTGGTTTTGATGTAGCCGCTTCAACCTACAGGGACAACCTAGCCTCCAAAACTCTCAACTCCACACTAGTTAGCATGGTTTCGGAATTTGCGCGCATCAAGGGTGGGTTGAGAGTTCTTGAGGTCGGGGCCGGTACGGGAGGCAGCAGCGACTCGCTCATCGATGCGCTTGAGGGAACGGGGAGCACATATCTTTTTACTGACATCTCTGAATTCTTCCTCTCTGAAGCCCGAAATCGCTACGAAGGTAAAAACTGGATTGGCTACGCCATCTACGATGTCAATAAGGATGCCAGAACTCAGGGACTTGCAGACAACTCATTTGATCTCATCGTAGGCGCAAACGTACTCCATAATTGCATCGATGTCCTTGCAGGGCTGGGGCAAATCAAATCCCTTCTTTCTCCGGGAGGCATTTTGGCCTTTATTGAGGCCACGCGCGAGAGCTTTCCCCTTATGGTCAGCATGGATTTCCAAGATGCCCTCGGGATGGAGTACTCGGATTTGCGTGCAGGAACCAGCAAGGTATTCCTTAACCTCGACGAATGGAGCGGAATCCTCGCAAAAGCAGGTTTTGGCTTGACGGACTGCTCTCCTACGAACGAAGAACCGGATCTCTTTGGCCAGCACCTGATAGTCGCACAAGCAAAGGCTGATATAGCCGCGCTTTCGGTCGATGATGTGGTATCAGCCGCACAAGAAACCCTTCCCTCATACATGATTCCTGAAGCCATTGGGATAATCGACACCCTTCCCCTTTCGAGAAACGGAAAGGTTGACAGAGCCGAGCTTAAACGCCTACCACTGCTCGGAAGAACGCAGTCGAAAACTGCGGGCATCGGAGATGAGAGAGACAGCTACCGTAGCGATTTGGAAGCACGCCTAGCTGTAGAGTTTTCTGAAGTACTCGGAGCAGATAGCGTCAGGAGGGATGATGACTTCTTTGAGCTTGGAGGCGATTCGCTTTTGGCCACCAAACTCGCAGCCCAGATAAAGAAGAACGTAGACGAAGCGGCTGAGCTTGAATGGGAGTGGCTTTTGAGAAAGATGATGGAAAGCCCAACGGTCAGCTCACTCGCACTCGCGCTCTCCAGTACAGAAGAAGCAGAAAAGGCCGCGCCCAAAGGGCAGATGGAGCCTGTTGTCGTATTGAAAGACGGAAACGGAGATGGCGTCGTTAACGTATTGGTGCATGACGGAACAGGCACTCTTGACCCATACCGCGACCTTATTAGCGCTTCGGGTGACAAACTCATCATCGGTGTGCAAATGCCCGACATGCAAAAAGCCTTGGATTATGACACCCGATCTCTTATAGAAACCCTCGGAAGAGAGTATGCCGACCGCCTCTCGGAATGGAATGGATGCAGCTTTAGGATAGTGGGATACTGCATGGGAGGTTTGATCGCAACAGAGATTGCAAGAAACCTGATGGAGCAGGGAGAAACCGTTGCCGATCTCTTTGTCATCAGCTCATATGGGTTCCCGTTCAAAATCACCGAAGACGTAATGATTGAGTATGCTTTTGCTCGCGTACTTAATGCCCCAACTGAAGACCTCGGGTATCCGAAAGACGACGAAGCCTTCGCCAACGCAATCGCTGATGCCCAGATCCGACACCCCGGAGTATTGGATCTTCTCGATGGTGAAGGCCCTGTTGTCGAAAAACTGAAGAAGATTGCCTCCCTAGATTCGAACGAGCGCATGCGTAGGATACTTTCAACCGTGACCGCCGATAGCAACGTCGTAGAAAGATTGACCCAAATTTACAGGACGTTCAAACATAATTTGATTGCAGTAATGGAATACGAATCAAAACCCTATCTTGGCCCTATCCACTTTTTGCGAGACAGTGGAAGAATGGGGCTATTCAAGAACATCGGTGGTGATGAAACGGTTTTCTGGAACAGCGTCGCCCTCATGGGGATAGACACCCAAGATATAGAAGGAGATCACTTTACCTGCATATCCGGAGAACACGCAAAAGATGTCGCAAAGAGAGTGGGGCTTCGATGATCGGAGTGCTTGGGTCGAGCGGGCATGTTGGATCACTGCTTGCCGACATGCTGAAAGCTAAGGGGTACGAGCTTCGCCTCGGTTCTCGCTCGGCCGGATTCATCGTCAACATGACAGACCCTAGTTCTTTGTCAAGATTTCTCGATGGATGCGATGCTGTGGTCAACTGCGCTGGCCCCGCGTATCTACTGAGCGAACCAGCAGCAAGAACCGCCATAAGCTCAGGCGTTGCATACTTTGACGTTGCCGGCTGCGAAAACCTGTGCAAAACCCTAGCTGACGAATCGGCGGAAACACCGGTTGTATTTTCTGCAGGAATGGTGCCGGGGCTCTCGGGTCTTCTACTAAAGATGGCTATTTCCGCAAACAAAGGACAGGATATTGTTGGCTTTGCCGGGGGAGTCCAAGATATCTCTCTGGGTGCTGCGGCGGATCTAGTTTTGAGCATGTCCGATACGTCGGGATATGGCAACAATGGCTCCATGTGGCGTAGCGGCGCAGTCCGCGAACTTGACCACGATCCAACCCCCGCCCCCTCTTGCTTTCCCGAAGGGTCGTTTTGCAGAGCCTTTTTGTCAGAAGAGGCGAGAGTCATAGCCGAGAAGGAGGCACTTCCAAGACTTGAATGGTATAACGTATTTGTAGGTGATCTGTTTTGCAAGGCTCTTGTCGACGCACAGTTGTCGAAAACCCAGAGCCTCGAAGAAGCAAGCAAGAAAATCAGCATAGCCGCATCCATCGATGCTATGGGTAGACAGGCATTTTATACGTTGGCTGCAACTTCTGGAGAAATGGCCTACATTGTTAAATCGGCCGACAGCTATGAGCTAACTGCAGCAGTGGCATGCTATGCCATAGAGAGTTTCCTTGCTGGGAGCATCCCCAATGGCGTATACAACTTGCCCGATCTGCTTGATCCAGAACTGGCGATATACGGAATTCTATCTTTGTCTAAGAGTGCTCGAATCGAAATTGCACCGTCAAAGTCTTTGTTTGAAGTCGAGGAAGGCGAGTTATGAAAGCCGTGGTTGTGGGGAGCACGTTCGGAAGCGTATATGCCGAGGGCATTAAGATTGCCGACGATGTAGAGCTGGCTGGTATTGTAGGCAGGGGGAGCAAGAGAAGCGCCGCCTTGGCTGCATCATACGGAGTTCCTCTGTATCAAGGGGCTAATGCCGTTCCGGCAAACATAGATCTTGCTTGTGTCGTGGTAAGATCAGCCATGGTTGGAGGAGATGGAGTTGAAATATCTCGCTCCTTCCTCGAGAAGGGCATTCACGTAATCCAAGAGCAGCCCATGCATAGCAGCGAGGTTCTTGAGCTGACCAGATGCGCTGCAGAACATGATTGCAAATTCATGCTTAACGGTTTCTATCCATATCTCGATTCGGTTAAGCGCTTCATTGATGCCGCAGCTTCCCTTCGCAAGGAACACGAATTGCTAAGCATAGATGTGACTACATGCGTACAAGTAGCATACCCTTTTGTAGAGGTGGTTGGGAAAGTGGCCGGAAGCTTGCATCCTTTCAGATTGGATAAGATAGCAGATGCCGGTCCTTTTGACATCCTAGTCGGAGAAGTAGGAGGAATTCCCCTTTCCGTTCGATTCCAAAACGAAATGGATTCCAGTGACCCAGACAATAATGCCATAGCCCTGATGCGGATGGACGTTTGCTCGGATAAAGGCATTCTGTCCCTATGCGACGTTTACGGAGATGTTCTTTGGACGCCACGGTTTCATGTCGGAAAGGCAGCAGCCGACAGCTCGAATCTCTCAACCGTCGAAAGCGCAAGTATTAACGTTCTTCATAGGAGAGCAGAAACATATAATTCTATCCTCGCTGAACAGTGGCCGAAGGGGATTGCCAATATGCTCTCGGAGAGACTTGGAGAGCGCAACTCCCTTGCCACAACCCAATTCCAGATTTCCGCATGCCTAGCCTGGCAAGAGTTTACTTCGGCCTTAGGTGCCCCAAGCGAATTGAGGCAACGTCGTTAATGGTAGTCGAGCGAACAGCGTCATTTGGAAAGCTTCATTTAAAAGGCATTGTTGCTTCGGTAGGTTTGACCGCTGGGCTTCTTGTTTTGATATTTCCATTGCCGGAGTTGGAAAGCCCAGCACGTATTCAGCTTGCTCTCACTCTCGGTGCTTTATCGTTTTGGGCAAGCGGAGTGATGCCGGCCCCAATTACGGGCATGCTGTATATGGGGCTACTGCTCATCACGAACTCCTCTGATCCGCTAACAGTTTTTTCTGGCTGGACGAACGAAGGAGGCAGTCTATGGCTGGTGCTTTGCGCGTTTCTCATAGCTTCTGGAGTTGAAAGGTCTGGACTTGCTAGAAGAGCAGCTCTGAGTATTTGCGCATCCGGTCAAGTCAAAGGTTTTCAATCGCTCATTGCAGCGATAGCCGTCATAGAGCTGTTGTTCGCACTGATCATTCCAAGCGCCTTTGCAAGAACATTCGTCATATTGGCAGTTGCAAAAGAAGTGTGCAAAGAAAATAGCGTATCTGAGACGGATGCCGCTGTAATCAATTTTGCATGTTTTGCGCTTGCAGTTCCCACGACACTTATCTTTTTGACTTCGGAACCAGCCCTCAATACACTCGTTGTTGAATATTCCGAATTAGGGTTGAGCTGGGTTGGCTGGTTCAGCACTATAGGCATTCCCAACATCATCTACTTATTTTTAGTGACAGTTCTGTTTATAAGAGTGTTTAAGCCGTCTGGAAAGGTCTTTGTAGATGGGGTAAAAAGCCGCGCTTCGTTAGAAGACCTTGGCAGATTGAGCCCTAAAGAAAAGAAGATGGCTTTGTGGCTCTCTCTGATGATTGCATTCTGGTTGCTTTACCCTTTCATGGGAATAGGTATAGCGTGGGGAACTATGCTTCTCACATCGCTTATGTTCCTACCTCGAATCGGAGTACTTGACGCAAAAGCTTTTGCAGACGTTCCCGTGGGAACTCTTGTATTCCTCACCTGTGCGTTGTCGATCGGATCTGTAGGCGAAGCCACAGGTATGAGCCAGTGGATTGCCGATACGGCGCTCCCAGCTTCTTTACCAAGCGATATTCTGTCAACCGTCATTTTTATATCAGCAATATCATTGGCCATCCATACTTTGATAGGATCAGTGTTGGCCACCGCTGTCGTTATTTTTCCCATACTGATATCATTCGGCGATGTAGCGGGATTGGGCGTAAGCGATGCGGGCGCTGTTCTGATCGCATACCAAATGATTGCCAGCCAGTTTTTTCTTTCGATGCATCAGGCACCGATTGCCTCTGGCATGGAGCTTGCTGGGTACGGCGAAAAGACCGTAATGAAGCTTGGCGCTCCCATGACTTGCCTTGCGCTTGTTCAGCAGGTACTCGTGACTGGCTGGCTTTTTCTTGCAGACGTTTTGTAGGCTCGCTCCTAGGAGGACAAGCGTGAACAATTGGATAGTCGATCTCAATCAGAAAGAGCAAGCGAGAGGAACAGCTTTGGTATTTGTGCCCCATGCGGGCGGAGGACCCAATGCATTCAGATCTGTCGCACGCGAGATTCGCAGGAAACTTCCTGTCTACGCTATTTGCTATCCAGGTCATGAAAATAGAATATCGGAGCCTCTCGTAGACGATTTCTCGTTTGTAGCAGAGGGAATCGCCAAAGCAGCGTCCGCATATTTTGAAGATCGACCTTTTGCCTATTTCGGACACAGCATGGGGGCCTCCCTTGCCCATGAAGCAGCTCGAATCGCAGCGCTGGATAAACTGCATGGCCCTTCGCATTTGATAGTATCAAGCCGAGAAGCTCCTTCGAGCATCAGAGAGGCCCACGTCCACCTCTATGACGATGCCGAATTTAGGGAAGAATTGCTTCGCGTAGGCGGAATATCTCCCGAGGTGCTCGAGATAGACGAACTCTGCGATATATTTTTGCCGATCATTCGGAACGACTACAAGCTGATAGAAGAGTACGTTCCTACAGAAAATTATGAGATGGGCATCGACTGTCCCATTACGGCTTTCTTAGGGAAGGACGATCCGGAAGCTCTGGAGAATGAAATGAGGGATTGGGCAAACGTTACGACAGGCTTCTTCGAGATGAGGCATTTCCAAGGAGGGCATTTTTACTTCATGGACGATGTTTCCCAAGTCGCCACTGCTCTAGTCGAAACGCTGCACAACAACAGACAATCCAGCGTCTAGATCGCCACACTAACCCTCGAAAGGCACGGCGATTTCCTCCTCGCAGGTGTAGCGCGCCACTCTTTCCGCATGGGTGACAACGACAAGCGCCAAACCCTCGTCTCGTTTCAGCTGGTTCAACGTATCGAGGATGTCCTTTTGGGTGGTGGGGTCGAGAGCGGAGGTCGATTCGTCGCAAACAAGCACCTTGGGCTCATGGGCGAGAGCCCGGGCGATGGCGACGCGCTGGGCCTGTCCACCCGAAAGCGAGCGGGGATACTGGTGTTTGATCTCATCGGGCAAACGCACCAAGGCCAAAAGCTCCGAAACCCGCTCCTTCACCTCTTTTCTCGACCAGCGAGGATGCACCCGCCTGACGGCGCGAGAAAGCTGGGTGTCCACGCAAAGCGCGGGATTGAGGCTTGTCGCAGGATCCTGTGGCACCATCTGCACGGCGGCAAGCTCGGTTTGCGACCGATCCTTGAACGAGGGCGCGAGAACATGCATACCCCCATCGCCCAAATCGAGCGCCACAGAACCTCTTTCCGCAGGGCGCTCTCCCGTGATGGCCCTGACAATCGTACTCTTGCCCGACCCCGAAGGCCCGAAAAGGGAAAGCCCCCGGCCATGATTGATCGAAAACGCGGCATTCCTCGTTGCAACCTTGCCGTCGGGCGTCACGACATCGAAGCTTGATGCTGAAAACACAGGGGCACCGGCGGATGAATCCATTTCATCGCCAGGACGCCGTTCAAGCCGCTGGGCGTCAACGAGTTTGCGGGCGTAATCGGTTCCAGGGTTGTTCATCAGCTCGGAATGCGAAACCGTTTCGAGAACGCAGCCCTCTTTGAGGACGGTGACGGATTCGGCGAACTTGCCGGCCACATCAAGGTCGTGGGTGATGGCGACGACGCTCATTCCCGATTCGGCGCAGATTCCCTTGATGGTGGCCACGACCTCATCGGCGGTGGCTCCGTCGAGGCCGGCAGTGGGCTCGTCGAGTATAAGCACGCGAGGTTTCGACGCGATGGCCTTGGCGATGGCCACACGTCGACGCTGCCCTCCGGAAAGCGAGCGCGGCTTCCGGTCGAGCAGCCCTTTGACGCCCGAGAGGCCCACCCTGCCAAGCAAGCCGAGCGCGTCCTCGTCGTCCATCGGGACGGATTCTGACAGCAGCGCGCGCACCGTCATGTGGGGCGTGAGCGAGAGAGCGGGGTCCTGCGACAGCCACGATACCGTTTCCGCCCGGTAGCGCCTCAGCGATGAGCCTTTGAGAGAAAGCACGTCCGCCCCGTCGACGAAGATCGTTCCGGTCTCGTGGACGAGGCCGCTGCGGATGCGTCCCATGAGCGCGAGGGCGAGCGTGGTTTTGCCCGACCCCGATTCTCCGACGAGAGCGCGGTTTTCTCCGGCCAAAATCTCTATCGACAGATCGTCGATAACGCGTTTACCCCCGAGAGTTGCAATCGAAAGGCCCGCTATCTCGACAATCGCGTCCGATCCGTTCGTCACAGGTTGCTCCTTTTCCCTATTCGATCAAGCAGAAGATTGCCCGATATGGTGATGCAGGCAATCGCGATAGTGGGAGCAAGCGCGGCCCACGGGTTCAGGCTGATGCCCGTGACGCCCGTCTGTATCATGGTTCCCCAGTCGGAGCCCGTTCCGAGGGGGTCGAACCCGAGAAAAGCGGCCGTCGCAACAAGATAGACGGAGTTGATGAACCTCATGCCCACCGTGGTTGCCAAGGGAACCGCCAAGTTCGGAAGCACCTCGCGCACAGCCGTCTTCGCCGCCGAATCGCCGGAAAGACGCGCCGCCGTCACATAAGGCGATGCGGCCACGGGACGAACGAGCGAGCGCGTGTACCGGGCTATGTAGGGTGCCGACACCGCCGTGGTCACCACGATCATCGTCCCCACTCCCGAACCAAGCCCGAACACAAGAACCATGACCACGAGTATCGAAGGAATGACCAGCAGCAGATCGAGCAGGTACGATAACACATCGGCGAACCTGCCCTTCGCGCTCACGGCGAACCCGAGAGCCACGCCCACGGCAGCGGCGACGGCGGTGGAAACAGCGGCAACGGCGATAAGGTGCGCGCCGCCATGCATGAGGCGCGCCAAAACATCGCGGCCAAGCCCGTCGGTGCCCAAAGGATGCTCGGCGCTCGGAGGCATGAACGCGGCCCCCACGGTGCTTGTCCCGTCTGTCGGGGAAAGCGATCCGGCGAGCGCAAGAGCGAGAAACGCGACGAAGAAGACGAGAAGCACAAAATCGGGCCAAGAGAGCAGCTTCTCGCTAACACTATGCTTCGATCTCACGGGACCGCCCCCTTCCCAACCCGTCGGCAATCCAGAAAGCCGCAAGCGACACCGCTATGACAACCGCCGAGCAAGCCATGAGCAAATCGGGCTCGCGGTTCAGCACGGCGTTGACAAGGAGCGTACCCAAGCCGGGAAAGCTGAAAAGGGATTCAATGATGACCGTGCCGCCAATAAGATAAGGTACGACCGAAGCCGCCGACTGCGCAACGGGGGCAATGATTCCGGGCAAGAGGTTTTTGACGATCACCCTTCTTTCCGGCAGACCAGAAAGTCGGGCCGATTCGACATGAAGCGTTTGGTTCTCCCGCTCGACCACGGCGCGCACCGGACGCACAAGAGTGCAAGCCCCGATGAGGGATATGGCGACGATGGGGAGCACCATGATGATGGGCTTGTCGAACATCGAGCCGCTCCCAACGGGAAGAAGCGATACGGCGGGAAACCACCCGAGCTGCGTCGCGAATACCAAGATGAGAAAGAATCCGACAACGAACTCGGGTGTTCCCACAACAGCAAGCGCAAGCGTACTCACAATCTTGTCTGCCGCCTTGCCGCCATGAAGACCCGCGAAAATGCCACCAGCCGTGCCGACCACAATCACCAAAACAAGCGAGATCGCAAAAATCACTCCAGTTCGCGCAAGAGGGCCGACCATAGCGTCGGCTACGGGCAATCCCGACGCAAGAACGGTTCCGAAGTCGCCCTGCAGCGCATGAGCGCACCAGAGAACGAAACGATAGAGTACCGGCTTGTCGAGGCCGTATTGCTGCGTGAGCTCGGCCACACGCTCGGGAGTCGCCTGTAATCCGAGACGCTGCGTGGCGGCATCGCCGGGCAGAGCCTCAAGGGCGAGGAACACGAGCAGACACGTGAAGATCAGCGAGATCGCGAAGAGGAGAATACGGGAGAGTATCCGCAGTGCGCGGTGCCCTCCCGTACGGTTGGCGTTCGGTGACATGCCCTTCGTCCGATTCGCTAAGCGGAGAGGGTTGCCTTGGCGAACAGGGGCACCGAGAGCGTGATGTCTATGCCGTCGAGGCCATCTACCTGCCCGCTCAGATCGGCGCAGTATCCCCAAACGATATCGCCGCCCTCGGCCCAGAGACGCTCCTGTGCTTGGTTGAGGAGTTCCGCCCGGTCGGCCTCATCCACTGCCGAGGTTGCTTGGGCCAAGAGGGAATCGTACTCGTCATCCTTCCACTGGCTGAAGTTGTACGGCGAGCTGCCACCGGTGTACATGACGGCCGAAGCGATATACGGGCGATTGATGAGATAGGTTGCGAAAATCTGCGCTCCGTAGATGTTGTTCATGTCGGAGAACAGCGTCGTCGGATCGATCTCCTTCACCGACACCGTGATGCCCGCCTTCTCCAGCTGGGCTTTGAGCATCTCTGCAGAATCGTTGACGCCGGTGGTGGTTTCGGCGGTCGTGATCTCGAGCTCGGTCACGCCCTTTTCTTCGAGCACCTTCTTGGCGGTGTCGAAGTCGTAAGCACGCTGCTCGAGGGAATCATTGTAGCCCGGCATACCCTGGCCAAGCACATCATTGCCAACCACACCCGCAGAGCGGAAGATGGTGTCGTTCATGGTCTGGCGGTCGACGATAAGCTTGAGGGCCTCGCGTACCTCGGGATCATCGAAAGGCGCGGCGGACGCGTTGAGGCAGAAGCGGAAAGAACTCGAATTCTCGATGCCGCCGTTCAAAACGTTGAAGCCGGACTGGCCTTCGAGCGTGGCCGCGTTCGTCGTCGAGATTTGGTGGGCGAAGTCGACCTCGCCGCTCGTGAGCGCCGTGTACCTCGTCTCGGGATCGGTGATGGGGACGATCTCAACCGTGTCGATGGCCGGAGCGCCTCCCCAGTAATCGGCGTTCTTCTCAAGCACGGCTCCAGTGTCGGGAGAGAAGGAAACGAGCTTGAAGGGCCCGCTGCCGATGTCGCCAGAGAAATCGTCACCGGCGCTGCCCGCCGGGAACACGAAGGTGACGGCGGAAACGACCTCGTCCCAGAAGGTGGCTTGCGGCGAGAGAAGCTGGAGCGTGAACGTGCGCTCGTCCACAACCGAGCTGCCCTCCCAATCGACGTTCGCGTAGAACGACGAGTACATGGGTGAGGTGCCGGCGTACTGGAGGCTGTAGAGCGCATCTTCAGCCGTGACGGTCTCGCCGTCATGATACTTCACACCGTCCTTAAGGGTGACGGTCCAAGCGCTCGCATCCTCGTTGGGTTCGATGCTTTCGGCAAGCGAGTTCTCCACCACGCCGTTGCGCAGGAGGATAAGCGAGTCGTACACGTTGAGCGCAATCGCCAACGGAAGAAGCGTGCTGAAGGTGGCTGGATCCAACGTGTCCGTCGAGCTGCCCATCATGGCAACCCGCAACGTCTTGGGCGTCTCATCCGACTGAGAAGCGCCCTCGCCGGAATCACTGGTGCCCGACGAGCAGCCAGCAAGCAGCGACCCCGTGCCCATGGCGATGGCGAAGCCTCCCATCAGCTTCACGCAGTCACGGCGAGAAAGAACCCCTTTCCCCAGCATTGTTTCATCTTGTGACATATCCGCTCCAATCATTTTTTCATATCATCCCGTACATCAGCATCTATTCCTTTATATTTAGATAGACACTGTCCAATTAGAACAAGGACATTATAAGGATAAAAGGTTTCTATGTCTAACTTTTTTGTTGGTGGCTTTCGATTGAAACCTGCACAACCGTTCTTTTAAAGCCGTGTTTTACAAATCAGTTTTAGTTTGATTAACAGAAAAACTGGTTTGATACCCGGCTCGGCAATATGTCGTAAGCGAGTAGTAGAGAAGTGTATTTGAAGCGACGAAGGGGGTCTCCTGATATCCTCAGAATCAAATCGGTCTCTCCAGCCCACTAGCTCCCTGCACGCGCTTTTTTGCTTGCAGGTGGCAAAGATTTTTTAGCCATGTGGTTAGAAAGGCACGCTTTGCAAATAGCTTGCGATTACGCCCTCTTCTTTTTCTGATGGAGACAGTGAAAAGCATGTATCCCGGGAGCAATTCGGTTTGAGAGCAAAACAACGCAGGCGCCAAAAGGAGGTTGGCTTGAGGGAGTTCGACCTTGAAGACTAAATCCCCCAGGGCTTATTGCGCTGGCAGCGCCAACCGAGGTAGGTGCCCAGCCGTGAAGGAGGATGCCATTACTCAAAAAGTAACGGAGTGTTGCTATCGACTAAGAGACCGCCTCTTCAAGAAGACGATGGGGAAAGCTTATGGCACTCCAGCGTCAATCGAACACGATAGCAGCGGGTCAGAAAGAGAGACAGCACCATTTTCTCTGCTTTCTGCGAAGTACGTCTTGAAGCTTGGCATTTCAAAAAGCGAGTTCTGCAGACGTACTTTGCTGTCGGAGAAAACTTACGAGCGAATCAAATATGGTCAACTTGCAGATCGTCCTAAACCAGAAACAGTGATGCAATTTTGCGTAGGCCTCGGACTCTCTTTGGAAGAATCCGAGAATCTTTTCAATGCGGCGGGTTATTACCTTGGAGGGTGTAAGCTTCATGAGGCATACAGAGAGTTGCTGTCCATGAACGACAGCCTAACCATCTACGAGTGCAACGATGTTTTGCGTCATTTGGAGCTGCCTTTATTGGCAAGATGGATAGAGATTTCTTAGAAAGAGCACGCCCCATACCCCATAATGAAAGGGCTTCCGACGCCGTAGGCGCTTCTCCTGCACGCATCGTCCGAATTGCCTTCGATAGTGTGCACGGTTGAGCCGTCGCACGATTCCACGATGCCCACGTGGTCTGAGACGCCGTCGCCATCCCAGTCGAAGAACGCGATATCCCCGGGTGCCGGCGCGCTGCCTCCCGGCAGCCAGCGGCCTGCGGCCTTGAACCACTGCACGCCCGTGGGACAGTAGGAGAACTTGGGCATCTCGCCCGAATCGATGTATCCGCACTCGTTCGCGCACCAGCTCACGAAGCACGCGCACCATTCCACGCGGTTCTCGAACCCGTACCACGACCAGTACGACCGGCCGCCTACGTTGCCCAGCTGGCTCGCGGCGACTTCCACGATGTCGACGCCGCCGCCCGCGGTTCCGTGGAGCACTGCCCGCCATGCGGCGTCGTAGCGCTCGTCCAGAAGCTCGCGCAGCGTTTCGAGCTGTCCCGCGTCGAACCCGTAAGCCGACGCCATCTGCTCCGGGGTCTTGGCTGAAAGAACGACGCACAGCATCTTGGCGGGCGGGGTGCCTTCACCGTCGGAACCGCTCGGCTCGGCTTCTTCGATTTTGACCTCGATGGAGTTCATGTCCCAGAACACGGCGCGCAGCGCATCCTGCCGCGCGGCGTCGAGCGTCAGCACGTCGAGCGGGTTGTCGGCATCCGCCGCCAGCTTGACCGCGAACACGGCGAGGGTTTCCTTCCACGGGTTCTTGCTGCCCGAAACCGAAGCCTCGTCGCACTCCGCCGACGCCTTGGCCTCCTCCACCTTGGCGGCGTGCTCGGCGTCTATCTCCGCCATCACCTCGCGGAGCGAGGGGTTTCCGTCGCCCATATCGCCGCCCATGAGGAAGATGCCGAACGCCGAGGTGGCGATGAATGCCGCGAGGCACGCCACCACGACCACCGCAGCTGCGGACGAGCCGAGGCCGGCGAGCGCCGCTGCTGCCGCCCGCGCCTGGAGCGCGGCCATGCGCGCGAAACGGCCCGCGCTGTTTGCCGCCCGCCGCGCGGCGGCGTTCGCGCCCTTCGCCGCGGCCTTGCGAGACGTCCAGGCCGCGCGTGCGCGCGACGCCGCCTGTGCCCTCGCGCGCATGGCATCTCGGGCGCGCGCATTCGCCGACCGGGGCGTTCTCGGCGAAGGACTCAATGCTTCGCGGCTTGGCCCGCAGGATGCCGCGCAACCCCTCGGCGTGCGACGTTCGCCGCGCTCTGCGGACGGGAAGGTCGTGCGCGCGCGTTCCTTGGGGACATTGCGCCGCCGGATTGCGCGGGCGACCCGCGCACCGTTCGCTGTGGCCGCGAAGCCCTCGTGCGCCGTTCGCTCCGATTCGCCGCGCGCCGCCGCCCAGCCGCCTTCGGCTTCATCGCCCCTTCGTTCGCGTGTGTGTGCGGGGTTTGCCGCCTTCGCCGTTTCGCCGACGCGCAGCGCTGCGGGCCGCGCCGCCTTTTGGAGAAGCGCCGCGCGGTCGAGGGTCTTCACGTTCCTGGCGACGACGCGCTCCTTGATGTCGCTCGGCAAGGCGGCCTCCTTTCTGCTTCGTCACTCCCCGGGCTTCGTGGTCATGAGACGGTAGAGTTCGGTGCCCCTCGGGAAGTGGTTGGCGAACGGCACGATGGCGCCGCCGTAGCGCAGGAGGCCGCAGCCCGCCTCGGCGTTCGTGATGTAGCCCATTTGCTCGCGGCTGATGTTGAGGAGCTCGCCAAGCTTCCCGCGGTCGGCGGCCGCCTGATTGAGCATGACGATGAGCTCGGAGTTGGAGAGCATCGTGGAGGCTAAGACCGAATCGAGCAGGTACTCCACGTTCTGCGTGATGGCCGTGGGATAGGCGTTGCGCTTGCGGAAGCGGCGCCACGCGCTGTTGAAGAACGCGCCGGAGTACTCGTTCTCGAACACCACGTGGAACTCGTCTATGAAGATGTGCGTGCGCCTGCCCGCGCGCCAGTTGTCCGTCACTCGGTTGAGCATCGCGTCGGTGATGACGAGCAGCCCCATGGTCTTGAGCTGACGGCCGAGGTCCATGATGTCGTAGACGAGGAGTCTGTTGCGGGTGTCCACGTTGGTTGGGTGGGCGAACGCGTCCAGCGTGCCCGAGGTGAACAGCTCCAGCGAAAGCGCCAGGTCGCGCGCCTGCGGCTCGGGCTGGGCGAGCAGTTTGTCGCGCAGGTGGGCGAGCGTGGGCGCCTCGCCGCCGCGCAGGTAGTCGGCGTACACCGCCGAGGTGCAGCGGTCCACGACCGACTTGGCCTGCGGCCCCAGTCCCCGGCGGTCGAGCTGCTCGAACAGTGACAGCACGAACTCGCTCTTGTCGGCCACGGGGTTGCCTCCCTCGCCGTAGCCCTCCACCATGTCCATGGCGTTGATGTGGTGGGGGCTGCCCGCCGCGATGCGCACCACCTCGCCGCCCAGTGCCTCGGCGAGCGAGGCGTACTCGCGCTCGGGGTCGCATATCACTATGTCGTCGTCGGTCGAGAGCGCAAGCATAGCTATGAGCTCCTTGGTCGAGAAGCTCTTGCCCGAGCCCGGCACGCCCAGCACGAACGCGTTGGGGTTCAGGAGCCGCGACTTGTCGCACAGGATGAGGTTGCGCGATATGGCGTTCTCGCCGAAGTACATGCCGCCCTCCTCCATGATCTCCTGCACGCGGAACGGCATGAGCACGGCGAGGCTCTCGGTGGTGAGCGTGCGCATCGCCTCGATGCGACGCACGCCTATGGGCAGCGCGGTTGACAGCCCGTCGAGCTGCTGGAAGCGCAGGACCGAGAGGCGGCACAGGTGCTTGCGCGCGCACGAGAGCAGCGCCTCGGTGTCGGCGTCGAGCTCCTCAGGCGTGTCGGCAAAGTGGACGAGCGTCACCGTGGCGAGCATCATGCGCTGGTCGCGCGACATGAGGTCGTCCAGGAACTCGCGGCTCTCCTTGCGCTGCTGCTCCATGTCGTAGGGCACGGCCACGTTATAGTTCATGTTGGCGTTCTGCCGGCGCGTCCAGTTGGTGATGTTCGTCTCCACACCGAGCAGTCGCCGCTCCACCTCGCGCACCGCCTCGTCAGTGGGCACGGGGACGACGTCTATGGAAAGCGCCATCGCGCGCCTCGCGTCGGTAAGCTCGGCCAGAAAGCCGTCCTTGATGTAGGACGCGTAGTCGGTCAGGTACAGGGCGCGCGCCCAGCGGCCGCCCACCCGCAGGCGGTCGGCCTCAATGCCCGCGCCCTCGGGCGCAACGGCGTCCTTGAACGAGTGCCCCCGGCGCATCGAGGCGCGCACGTCGATGGGCAGGTCGTCGGCGCCGCCCCGGTAGAAGCCCCTCAGAAGCCGCAGCTTGCCCTCTGCGTCGAGCTCCTCGCAGTGCGCCCCGAGGCGCGCGAGGTGCGCGGCCGTCTCCGCCGACGCGCGGTTGAAGTAGGAGCGGACCTCCTGGATGCTTCTCCCTCCCACGGCGATGGTAAGGTATATCTCGCGCACCATGGAATTCGCCCCCGTGGCCTTCTCCATGAGCATGGCGTTGTACTCCTCGCGGTAGCGGTCGAGCCCGTCGCCCTTGGGCGGTATGAGGATGCGCCGCCCGAGGGCTTCGGCGTCGAGCCTGCGCACCGCCACGGTGACCTTGGCCCGCGCGTCGGAGTCGAAAGAGTTGAGCAGGTCCGAGTAGCCCAGGAACATGGCCTCCTTATCCTCCTTTGACGCCGCCGCGTAGTTCACGTCGCTCACGCGCCAGGTCTTCGCGTACTCGCCGTCGTCGGTGAGGCACACGCCGTCGGGCCAGATGCGGCGCACGGGCACGGCGTCCTCGGCGGTTTTCGGCGGGACGAACCGCGTGCCGCCTTTGCGCCGCCTAGCTGCGAGTGCGGCCATGATGCCCTCCTTTCTCGCGGCGGATGCCCTTCGCGCGATGCGGCGTGCAGACGGCCTCGTAGTACAGGTTCTGCGGGCGCGCGGGCAGTTCCTTGGGGGTCAAAAGCGCGTATTTGGCCCACGCCCACGCCGCGCGTTCGACCGCCATGCCGTGCCAGGTGACGAACCCCAGCGCGGCGAACGGGGCCGCTCCCGCGATGCACGCCCAGGAGAGCTCGTCCAGTCTCAGGAAGGGCGACAGCCCGAAGTAGAGCCCCACGGCGGCGACGCAGGCGAGCAGCGCGAAGACGCACTGCCGAAGCGACATGCCGAAGAACACCCCCTCGGTATACTCGCGTATCTCTCGGTTGACCTTCACTTCCACTTCTTGCTCCTCTCTGCCTGCGCGGCGAAGCGGGCGCGTAAAGCGCCCCGCGCGCGGCGCGGGCAATGTGTTCGTTCGGTTGTTTCGGGAAAGGGGAGGGGCGTCAAAGCCCCATCATCTCGCGCACCACGCGGTCGGCCATCTTGACCATGCCCGTGAGCACCAGCATGTTGAAGGCGAGCTCTCCCACGTACGACCACACCTGCGTGACCACGGGAGCCTCGGCGTCCACCACCGGCGGCGCCGATGCGAACAGCGAGAATATGACGCATGCGAGCAGGATGACCGCGCCCTCGAGGCACACGGCCCCGTAGCTTTTGAGGAACGCCTTGCCCACCGACTGGCTCGGCTCGCCCGCGAAGGTGGACAGGGGTATGGGCGCGAGCGCGGTGTACATGTATATCTTGAAGAACCTGCCGTACACCGCCAGTATCATGATGAACGAGAGCACCGTGACGAGCAGCCCGCCGAGCAACGTCACCGCCCACAGGGGTATGGCGTCGAGGAAGCCCACGTCCTCGATGGCCTCCACCATCTCGCCGGGCAGCGCGGCGGGCGCGGCCGACGCGAAGCCCACGGTGTCCATCATGTCGCCGATGAGCCCCTGCACCACGTCGAGGAACGCCATCATGAGCTCAAGCCCGTAGACGACGGCGGCGTGCGCCAGCACGAACCGCACGAACAGCTTCAACACCACCTCCGGGCGCTTGGCCTCGGCGAACGAGCCGCAGGTCTTCACGAGGCCCGACAGGAAGAACAGCACGAGGAGCGCGAGCGCCACCGCCTGCACGGCGCCGTGGATGGAGAGCACCGCGTCCCATATCCCGCCGCCCCGGAAGTCGGCGGGCGACGCCGTGAGCAACCCCACGATCTCGCCCATCTTCTCGTTCCACGTGTCGAGCGCTCCCTGGAGGTTGCTGACCACCCAGTTGTCCGAATCCAACGGCCCGCCTCCTTTCGGGGCCCGCGCGACGGGCCTATCCGACGATGATGTCCAAGATTTCCTTCGCGAACGTGATGACCACGCCGCCCGCCAGGGTCAAAAAGCCGTTGGCGCGCTGGGACGGGTCGTGGCTCTTGAGCGACATGCCCACCTGCACCACGCCGAAGCCGAGCAGGATGAGCCCGACGCTCCTGATGAGCCCGAAGATGAACGTGGAGAGGTTGTCCACCGCCGCTATCGGGTCGGTCGCCGCGAACGCGGCAGGCGGCTCCAGCGCCAAGGCCGAAGCGGCGCAGACGGCGATTGCCGCCATGAGCCGCGCGCGGGCTGCGGGGCGGGCCTTCTTCCCCTCAGTGGTCTTTCTCATGCGTTGGTTCTCCTTTCCCGCCCGCCGCCTCCGCCGCGAGCGCTGCCTCGGCCTCCTCCCCGTCGAGCACGACGCAGCCCGCAGGCGCGGCCTGCGCGCTCGCGGGGGCAACGCCTTCGTAGGGCGCCACGGCGGCGCTTGCCAGCGGGCAGGCGCCGTGCTCGTAGGGCGGCGCGCCGCCCTCGGGGGTGAGCCGCGCGGCGGGATGCCGCGCTATGTCGAGCTTTAAGTCGATGATGGGGCGCTCGCCGCGCACGAAGAGCAGCGCGCGGGAGTTGTCGAGCATGCGCACCTCGTCGGGCGTCATGAGCTCGCGCCCCGAGATCTGCTGGTTGGTGGACCAGCTGCCGCCCCTCCCGGTGGTCCTGCCGTGCGTGTCGAGGTCGATGGTCTCCTTGCCCAGAAGCTCGCTGACGTACTTGTGGGTGGATTGCTCGTTGCCGCCCAGGTACAAAAACTCGTCGCAGTTGCCGACGATGGACTCCCACTGCTTGTCGAACAGCGCCCGCAGCTGCGCCATGTTCTGGATGATGATCGACGCGGACACCCCGCGCCCGCGCATGGTGGAGAGTATCTTCTCAAAATCATTGGGTAAGCTCACGTTGGCGAACTCGTCCATGAGGAAGTGCACGTGCACGGGCAGCTGCCCGCCGTGTTTTCCGTCCGCGAGCGCGAAAAGCTGCTGGAACAGCTGCGTGTAGAGGACGGACACCAGGAAGTTGAAGCTGGTGTCGTTGTCGGGTATGACTGCGAACAGGGCCACCTTGCGCTCCCCGAGCGACGGCAGGTCGAGCTCGTCTGTGGCGGTGAGCGACGCCAGGGCGTCGAGGTTGAACTTCTCCAGCCTGGAGGCGAGCGTCACCTGGATGGATTTGAGCGTCTTGGCCGAGCCGGAGCGGTAGCTGCGGTAGTATTTGAGCGCGATGTGGCCAGGGTCCCTCATCTCCAGCCGGTCGAACAGCTCGTCGAGCACCGAGGCGTAATCGTCGTCGTCCTCGCGCACCTCGCCGGCGCGCAGCATCTCCATGAGGGTGGCGTAGTTGCGCTCCTCGGGCGGTGCCTCGTGCACGAGGTAAAGCAGAAGCGCCAGGTGCAGCATCCCGGCGGCCGTGTCCCAGAAAGGATCCTGGCTCTGCGCGCCCTTGGGAGTCGTCGCCTTGAACAGGTTGGTGTTGAGCCGCTGCGCGTCCGCGTCCGACTCGATGTAGGAAAGCGGGTTGTAGCAGTGGGACCTCTCCATGCGCACGAGGTCGAGCACGCGCACCTCGTAGCCCCTCGATTCGAGCAGCCCGCCCACGGCGCGCACGATCTCGCCCTTCGGGTCGAGCACCACCATCGATGTGTTGGCCTGGCAGGCGTTGGGCAGGCTGAACCCGCGCGTCTTGCCTGCGCCCGAGCCGCCCACCACGAGCGTGTTCATCGAGCGCCTGTGGGCGTGGGTGTCGTAGCTCATGCGAAAATTGCGCGTGAGCAGCTTGTCGCCTGCGGGGTCGCGCCCCCGGTAGCGGTGGCAGATGCGGCGGGCGTCACCCCACCGGGCGCTGCCGTGCTCCTCGCCGGGGCGCAGGTTGCGCCGGGTGAGCAGCCACGCCGCCGCGCAGGCGGCATACAGGACCAGGAACAGCAGCGCCCATCGCGCGCCGCCCGCCGTGGGCTTCGTCGAAAAGGGATCCGAGAACGCCGCGATGAGCGAGGCGAGCGACCCCCCGCCGTCCAAGGCGGGGGCGGCGACGAACCCCGCCCACGCCGCCAGCGGCGCGGCGAGCGCGGCGGCTGCCGCCTCGCCAGCCGTCGGGGGCCTCATCTGCCCTCCGACCTGTCGCGCCGCCTTTCGGGCGGGGCCATGCGCTCCGACACGTCGCGCGCGGCCTTGCCGATCTCGCCCAAGGCGTCCCTCACCTCGCGCGCGCTCGCTTCCAGTGGCGCGGGCGCGGCGACGGCTCCCGAACATTCGAGTCCCAGGCGGCGGGCGGCTATGCCCGCCGCGAGGTCGGCCTTCGCGGCGTGCGTCTCCCTGTCGTAGGCATCGAGGCCGAGCGCCATGCTGGCATGCGCCGCCTCGACTATCAGCGCCGAGAGCAGCTGCGGCTCATCGAGCCCTCGCTGCACCCGTATGGCCCCCGAGGCGTGATCGTACTCGGCGGGGACGACGCCGAGGTCGTCAACCGGCTCTATTCTCGTCGGCGAGCGAGCGACCAGCGCCGCGAGCGCGGCGTGAGGGTCCACTCTGCGCGGCAGGCATGGCCGCGCGGTGGTCTGCGACACGTCGAACACCTTGCGCACGTCGTACAAGACGCCGATGCTGCCGTCGTCGCGCACGTACTCCTTGACGGGTTCGATGATGGGGATCGCCTTCTGCCCGCGCCTCACCGACGCTCCCTGCCTGCGCCAATGCTCAGCCGTGCCGACGCGCGTCGCGTTCGGCATGCGGTCGGCTATGAGCAGGATGTTCGTGGCGGAATGGTGGGGCAGCTGCGCCGCCACCCGCATGTACGTCTCCAGCGCCGCTGGATCCGAATTCGCGCGCAGCGCGGCGGCGTCGGCGCGGTCGAATGCCTCTTGGCGCTCGCTCTGCTTCCGCTCCGCCCACGCTTGCTTGTCGAACTCGCCTTCCGGCGCGAATTCCCGGCTACTGCGTTCTTCCATCATCCGGTAGATATCTTGCATGCTCTACCTTCCTTTCTCCAGGGCGCGCGCCATGGGCTTGCGAGTCGCATGCGCTTCGCCGCTCATTTCGCGTGCCGCCGATATGGCGCGCATCTCCGCGCGCACGGACAGCCTGCCGCAGCGCTTGCGCGCTGCCTCACCATCCTTTTCTGAGAGCCGTTTTCTCGCGGATGTAGGCCCTGACGGACGGCTTTCCGCCGGGGCTTGCGCTAAAGGGGAGGCGTCGCTGTCGCCCGGCGATGCCAGCAAATCATCGAGGAGCGCCGCAGCTTGTTCGGGTGCGCGCGGCGCCTGCGCGGCGTGCGCGCGCCCATCGTGCCGATTCCCCTCGCGCGGCTCGGGCGCTTCGCGGGCGTCGTCTCTCATGCGGCACAGGCCGAGCCTCTCCGCGATGCGGTTCACCTTGCTCGCGTCCTCGGCCCGCACCAGAAGATCGACGGATTCGCCGTCCTTCTGCTTCACGACGGCGTATGCGATGCCGTAGCGTCGGGCCTCCTTCGCGAACCCTTTCAGATCGTCAAAGCGGATGGGGAACACGCGCAGCTCACGGCCCGATTTGAGCATCGCCGAAAGCCGCGCCCTGCCCTTGGTTTTCTCGTTGCTCGCCGCGGCCGCCAGCAGCATGGCGGCCGCGTTCTTCGCGCCGGCGCCCGTGATGCGCAGCGCCACCTCGGTTCCCTCGAGCGTCATCCTCACGATCTGCTCAGCAGCCTCGCTCGATGCGTCCATGACCTTCCACCTGCCTTTCCTCTCTGTTCGCTTCGGCGCCCTCGATCTGCGCGATGCGGGCCGGCAGCTCGGCGCTTCTTGCCCGGATGCGCGCGCAGGCGCGCGCCTCGCGCCTTGCGCCCCGCAGCTCCGACGCTATCTCGGCGATGCGGGGGTTTGGGGGCGCGGGGGATCCCGCCGCCTTGGAGCGCCTCGCCTCGTTGCGCAGCGCGCGGCGTTCGGCCTGCAGCGCCTCGGACTTGTCGGCCAAGGCTCTTTCGTATGCCGCCAGCTGGGATCGCGTCTCTATCCCCTCGCGCGCGAGCAGCGCGAGCTCCCCCGATATGGCTTCGAGTTCGCGCAGATCCTCGCGCAGCAGGAAATGCGCCCGCCCGCCTGGCGCCCTCTGCCTCTTCGCGCCGTTGAGCAGCGCCATGTACCTGCGGTACAGGCTCACGAGCGTGCCCTTCGGCACGGGCGGGCGCTCCTTGGGAGCGGGCCTCGGCCTGCCGAGGGGCAGGCGCTGGCGGCTGTTGGCGAGGATGCGCGCGCCGATGCCCTCCTGCGAGTACGCGTCCCCGAAATTGCGGCGCAGGCGCACGAAACGCTCCTTGCCGGGCGGGCGCACCGATATGTCCTTGCCCACCTTCACGTCGTAGCCCATCGCGCGCAGGTTCGCGTGGAACTGGCGCATGCTCGCCGCACGCCCTACGGCCTCGTCCACGTCGGCCTTCACGAGCGAGCGCCACGTGGGGCGCCCCTCGCGCTCGGCGCGCCATTCGGCGTGGTGGCGCGCGCCGCCGCGCCCGGGGCTCTCCACCACCGAAAGACCATGCTCCCGGCACAGTTCGTCGGACGCTTCGCGCATCGCGCGGTAGCAGGCGGCGTCTCGGTGGAAGCGCCTGCCGTCGGCGAAGGACACAGAGTTGACCACGAAGTGGTTGTGGAGGTGGGCCTTGTCCAGATGGGTGGCCACCACAACCTCGAAGCGGCCGCCCCACAGCTCTTGGGCGAGGGCGACGCCCACCTCGTGGGCCGTGGCGGGGTCGGTCTCGCCGGGCGCGAACGCCTGGTATCCGTGGAAGGCCACGATGCCGCCCGTCTTGCCGTATTGGCGCTTGGTCGCGTTCATCTCTTCCAGCGCCGTGGCGGGCAGGCAGTTGACGCCGGTCACGTACAGCTGCCGCTCGGTCTTGCCGGGGTCGGCGGCGTAGAGGATGGCGGCGCCCACGCCCTGGAGCTCCCACTCGTCGGGCGAGCCTTCGGCCTTGTCCGGGTTCCCGGCGTACCCGAGCACGCGCGCCAGGCGCCCTTCGACCTTCCAAATCGACGTGACGGCCACCTCATCGCCTCCTTCCCGGCTCTTTGACCGCCGCCACGATCTCGCGGAGCGCGGCTTCGAGCCTTCGCGCCTCGGCGTCGTAGCGGGCGGCGTCCACGGTGCCGAGGGCGTGGGCCTTGCGCGCGATCTGGTTGAGGTTGTTCCCGATGGCGTGCAGCTCGCGGGTCATCGCCAGGTAGTCGGGCGGCGGCTTCGGCCTCGGGTCGATGCCCCCTATGAGCGCGCGCAGGTACGCCTCCTGCGACCAGCCCGCCCTGCGCGCCGCCTCTTTGAGCCGCGCCAGCTCTTCCTCCGTGAGCCTCACCGTGGCCTTGCGCGTGCGCCTTTCCATTCGCCGCCTCCCTTCGCGGGGTTGCAGGGGGTGCCCCCTGCGTCTGCCGAGCGCCAGCGCTCGGCGTTGCTTGCTGGTACGCGACGGTTTTCCGCCGCCTCGGCGGCGGACTTCGCAACCCGCCGAAAGAAAGATCACCTTCCCCTGTCGGGCGCTCGGCCTCTGGAGCGGCGGGCCAAGAGGAACTCATTCACGTCCTTACCCTCCGGGGGAGGCTCCATCGACGCCGCCACGCCGCGAGAAGCGGCTGCGCGCGCGATCTCGCGGGCGGCCCGCCTGCCCGCCTCGTCGTTGTCGAGATGCAAGGCCAACGAGGCGATGTATGGGCGGTCGTCAAGATGCTGCGCGAGGGCGAGCGGCAGCTTCGGGGCTCCGTTGCGCGCATGGGGGACCGACACCCCGCCGAGGGACAGCATCCCCAAGCTGGCCGTCTGCTTGCCCTCGTGCTCGAGGATGGTCGCGTAGGAAAGCGCGTCTATGGCGCTCTCGAAAACATGGAGCACGCCGTTGTTTCGGACGCTTTGCAGGGAGAACGCGAAGCGCTTGTCGGATCTGGGAGCCTCGCCCTTGAAGCCTCCCTCGCACGAGCGCAAGGCCGCGTACCTCGGAACGCCCGTGCGGTCCCTGCCGACGAACACCGCGCACGCGACCCCGCCGCGCATGGTGCCGTAGACGTCTCCGGCATCCACGAGGCCCTTCAGCAGGCTGCGCGAGATGCCGCGCGATTCGAGGTACCGCATCGCATCGTCGTCGGCGCACCGGCGTGGGAGGCGAAACGCCGGGCGCGGCGCGCTCGCCGGTGGGGCGGCATGCGCGGGCGGGGATGCTCTCGCAACGGCAGAGCGGTCGGCCCGCAGATGCTCCACGGCGTCGAGGAAGGCCATGTCGCGCACTTTGACGAGGAAGTCGAGCGCGCTCCTGCCGCCGAGACCCCGGCTCCACCAGAACCACTTGCCGTTGGAGATCTTAAGGCTGTCGTGTTCCTTCGTGCAGTAGACGCCGGGCGAAATGCGCACTAGCTCGTCGGGTTCGCGCTCTTGCAGGTAAGTAAGCAGGTCAACCCGCTTCACTTCAGCGATGATTTCAGGGTCGACGTATGGCATGTTTTCGTCCTTTTCTTGTCTTCGGATTTGCCTGTGGCCGCCGGAGCGGCGCGGCGTGCCCCCATTCGCCTTCGCTTCGCCATGCCGATTCGAGATGCGCGGAACGCGGCGTGCCCAAGAGACACTGAAAGGGGTAGAATGGCGGGCATGGTGAATCCGAGTGAAACATACACTGCATGGAGCATCGGGGAGGGCGCGCACGAGGTGACGGGGCTCAAGCCGATGCTGAACCCGGAGGAGCAGGTTGCGCTTCTGAAGGCGAAAGGCGTCTCGTTCGAGCGATGCGGCGAGGAGCAAGCCGCGGACGCTTTGGCCCGCCGGGGAACCTTCGTGCACCTCGCGTCATGCCGCAGGCTGTTCCAGAAGCACGCGTCCGGCGACGACCGGGGGAAGTACGTGAGGCTTGACTTCGCCGACCTGCTGGCTCTCGATGCGCTCGACGACGAGCTCCGCAAGGCGTTCCTAGCTGTCTCGCAAGACGTGGAGCGGCTGGCCAAGACCTCCATGGTGACGCGCGCCTCCAGGCTCGACGACGAGGACGGCTACGGCATAGTCGCCGATTTCATGAGGGCGCAACAGAGGAGATACCGCAGCTACATCGAGCGGGATCTCTCCTCGCGCATGTCCGCCGGCATCGTCGGCGACGTTTACACCGGGCGCATCATCGGCCATTACCGAGACGCGATGCCCGTATGGGCGTTTTTGGAGGTGGTCACGTTCGGAACGGCGCTGGCCTTCTGCCTGTTCTGCTCCGAGCGATGGGACGACGCCGTCATGCGGGAGGAGCACTACATCCTCAAGGGCGTGAAGGCCGTGAGGAACTGCTGTTCCCACGGCAGCTGCATAGTCAACGGGATGGACGGCTCCAACGAGTGCGATTACGCGCTTTCCAGCCTGGTCTACGATTGGCTCGCCGAGAAAGGCGTCGGCAACAGCAAGACGCGCCGCGCCAAGTTAAGGAACCGTCGTATGCAGCAGCTCCTCGAGACGCTCGTGATGTTCGACCGATTGGGAGGGCCGGCGATCTGTCCCCGTTCGACGGCGCTGCTGGAAGGGCTGCGCGCGAGTCTTCTCGGCACGTGCGAGAGCTACGGCGTCCAGAACGGGTTCGTGTCGTACCTGAGGTTTCTGGCGAATCTCATTGACAAGGCGCTCGGCTGATGGCACCATAACCTCAGATTCAAAAACCTTCGGGTTTTGTATGGGCCAATCCCGCTGGGATTGGCTCTAGTTTTTTGGGCTTGGTTGGCTCTCACGTCGCTTCAACTGCGTCTTCCGAACCGACGTCCGGCAGATCGCCCTCGTTTGCCCGACGGCGGAGCTCGGTTTGGCGGTGACTTCCATGAACACAAAAGGGCCGAAAAAGAAGAAGCAGCATTACGTTCCGAAGTTCTACTTGCGTGGGTTTTGCGGGAGCGGCGACACGGTGTTCGCGCTAGATAAGGAGTCGGGGGGAATATTTACACCCTCGGTTGGCGATTTCTGTGCGGAGAGGTACCTGTACGAATCCCTATCGAACGACCCCAACTGGTACAAGGGGAAATTTGTCTATCCGAACTACACCGAGGACGGCCTCTGCGAACTGGAGAGCGCTTTTGCCCCCGTCCTGAAAAGGGTGGCGGCCCTGTGCGTGCCGAACGCCCCGTTCACGTGCGTCGGCGATGACGACGCGAGAATCATCGCGTCTTTTGTGGCGAATGCGATTGCTCGCCATCCCAGCGTGTTCAAGCCCCTCCGGAATGAGCTTATGTTGTCGGCTTCGGAAGAAGACCTCTCTCCGTATCGCGACCTTATGAGGGCTCTGGGGCACGAGGGCGCGTTCGAGGGGGTGGCGGCGGAAGGCGTCACGCGCCGCCTGCTGCTAGATACGGGCGACGGGTCCTACCAAGGGCTCATCGTAGGAGAGCTGCTCGAAATGGAGGGGATCGTCCTGCGCGCGCCCGGGTGCGCCTCGTTCGCCACCGCGTCTTTCCCCGTCCTCCCCGTTGTTCGGGAAACAGGGGGGCGGGATCGCCTCTCCTCTCTGTACTGCCCTATCAGCCCGAATGCGGCCGTCATCTACGGCCCCGGCCCCCGTCGGGGGATGGGAGGTTGCGAGCTGCTCGGCGCGCGCGATGTCGTCAGGCTCAACGCCGCCTACTTCGAGGCGGACTTCGTCCGCTTCGTCGTAGCGAAGGACAGGCGGACCCTGGAAGAGGCCCGCTCTTTCGCCGAGGCTAAACGGCCTTCTCCACCCTCTCGCCGATCCATTTGACGACCGGGACGGCCATGGCGTTTCCGAGGGCTCTGTAGCGGCGGCCGTCCGGAGCCGGCTTGCCGCGGAACTCCACGTTCGTCCAGTTGTCCGGGAAGCCTTGCAGCCTCTCGCACTCCAACGGCGTGAGCCGCCTGACCGCCGGACCCTGCAGGACGTGGCTCGCCTGCTTGACGCCGGGATGCGCGGCGAGCGCGCCCACGTGGCTGCCCGACCCGCCGACGAAGCGCACCTCGTCGCGCGTGTTCTGGGCGAACGCCGCGACGGGGCCCACGCACGACGGGGAGCCGCCCACCTTCAGCGTGCCCGCCAGGTCCACGTCGCACGCCGCGTTGGCCGCGTCCCCCGAAAGGCACGCCATGGGCGGCCCCTTGGCGACGTTCGCCGTGAGGCACCCGCACAGGCCGTCGCCCACGTGCGCGTTCGCATGGGTGGACGCGAGGCACAGGGCCTCGCGCGGCGGCCCGCCCGCAGGCAGGGCCACGGCGTGGCGGTCGGCGGCGGTGAGGGTGTACATGCCTTTCTCGTCGGGGTCGCAGAAGCCCGCGCCATTGCCCCCGTTTTCAGGCTTTCGGCCTATGGAGTTGCCAACGATGCCGTAGACGGCGGGCGCGTGCCAGTCGGCCGTGAGGGTGGGCGATTGCTCGGCGGCGTGGCCTACCGACCCGCTGGCGGGGGCGGCGGAGTACTTGAAGCCTGCCGTTCGAGCGCCTCCTCCAGCTGCGGCGGCAAGGAGCGCCCTCTTCTCCTTGCCCGGCGGATGATCCCAGCGCATGCAGTGGGGCTCAAATAGTATCTCGCAGGCACGGGCGGCGCTTCCAAGCACTCCGACAAGAAAGACACGCTCGCGTCGCTGGGCCAAGCCGAAGAATTGCGCGTCCAGAATTCTCCATGCCAGACCGTACCCGACCTCATCCATCGCCCGGAGCAGGCATCGGAAAGCCTCCCCGTTCTCGCTCGAGAGCGCTCCCGGGACGTTCTCCCAGACAAAGCATCTCGGCATGACCTCACATACAGCTCGAATAAATTCGAGCATGAGGCCCGACTCGCCTTTGAGCCCCGTTCTCTTTCCGGCGACGGAAAAGCTCTGGCACGGGCTTCCGCCGATGACAACGTCGATCTCGCCACGCATCTCCTTCCACTCGACCTTCGATATATCTCCCAGGTTGGGCACGCTCGGGAAGCGAGTAGCGAGAACCGCGTTGCAGAACGGGTCGATCTCGCTGAAGGCGACCGCCTCCCAGCCGAGCGGCCCCCACGCGCAGCTCGCCGCCTCGATGCCTGAGAAAAGGCTCACGTACCTCACGAAGCCCCCTTCCCGCCGCGCGCTGCGGCGTTGGCTATTGACGACACCTTGCCGGGGGCGGCGCCCTCCCCGAACACGGCGACCATGCTCGGAAAGGGCGCGGGGCCCTGAGCGACGCCGGCGAGCTCGAACCTGATGCGGCCGCGAACGAGCCTTATCTCTGCATGGCCGAGGATGTAACGGTAGAACCACTCGGTGTCCGTGCGCGCCGCCACCAGCAGCGCGACCGTCGTGCGCGGCTTGGCGCCCTCGATTGCCGCCTTGCGCGCCCATGCCCCGACGCCCCGGCCGTAGGGCGGATTCACCCACACTCTCTCGCCGCCCCAGTCGGCCGCGAGCCCGTCGTCTCGTTTGGTGAGGTGCCTTTCGCATTTGGCGTTGGCGTCCGAGCTCGCCGCGTCGAGGGTGAAGTGGAACCCGGAATCGAGCGCCAAGAACAGCCACGCGGGGGTCTCCCAGTCGCCGCGCGCCGACGAGAAGGCCGCCCCGCCGGCGCCGGTGAAGCCGCCTGGCGGCGCTGCTGCCGCGCTTTTCACCGGCATAGCCCCGCCGCCTTTCGGATGGGCACCTCGCGCTCGCACACGTCAACGATGTGCAGGCACAGCCTCTCGGGGATGCGCCCGCGCTCGCGCGCGTTCGCCAGGCCCTGCGTGCCGGACTTCGACCCGCGCGGCGCCGACTCGTGGCAGGGCGCTCCGTTGCGGCACGGCGGGCGGAATCGCGGGTCGGAGGCGTTCGTGAATATGTCGGTCGGCTTCATGGCCCTCGCGCCGTATTGGCAGTAGGTGACGGTGTGGCGGGGGATGACCGCCATCATGTCCTGCTTGCGCAGGCCCGCGCGCGGGTTCTCTATGAAGTAGAGCGCCGGCCTCAGATCGCGGATGAGGCGGAGCATCGCCAGATCCACCCGGTCGCATTTGAGCGCGTAGTCGCTCACGGGGTCCAGGTTGCCGGTGTTGGCGTTCTTGCGCCTGTGGCGCGATATGCCCGCCATGGAGAACGTGGCGCAGTCCGGCGACGCCCACACCACGTCGGGCCGGCCGAATGCGCGCAGGACGTCCGGCGCTTTCAGGAACTCGATGTCGGCGTGGAGGTCGGCGGGCAGCGATTCGTCCCACTCCACCGAGAACACCTCGTGGCCCCGCTTTTCGAACGCCTCGCCGATGGAGCGCGTTCCGCTGAACAGTTCGAGCACTTTCATAAACATTCCCCCTTCGCGAAAAGGAACGCCCCGGCGTTGCCGCCAAGGCGCTCCATCGACCGATTCCGGTTTGCCGGCGATGAGGCGCATCTCGCGCGGCGCGGTGTGCGCCCTCACCGTTCGAACTCCTTTTTCTTTTCGGCACGTTCCGGCTCATGACCGTCGTCGCACAGCTGCTCGGGGCCGCTTTTTCCCACGTCGAGCAGGGCGTCGAGCTCCGCGAGGCGGGCGGACTTCTCTTTCAGCTCGCCTTCGTGGGGAAAAGGTTTGGTGGCCTCGGTGCGCGCAGCCTCCATCTGCCTGCGGGCTTCTTCGAGGCGCGCGCGGCACTCGTCAGCCTCCGCGCCCATCTTGGCGATGGCGTTGTCCAGCCTCGTCACGGCGCCTGCCGCATCACCGCCCAGCTCGCATTTGTGCTCGGCTTCGCCGACGATGCGCATCTCGAACGCCGCGCTCATGCGGTCGAACGTCAACTCCAGGGAGAACCCCCGGTACGACCCGAGCGGCATGGCCCCCGTCTCGGTCATCTCGCCGCGCGCCGCGAGCACCGCCTCGCCTGCCGCCGCACGCTCCCGGAAGGCGGTGCCGCGCACTTCCATCGAAAATGCCTCCTTCGTCGGCGGCGGGTTCGCCCTTGCCTTCGCGGCATCGGCCTCCAGCGATTCGAGGCGCGCCGACAGCGACGCCATGCGCTGCGGGTAGTCCTTGGCGGCCTTGTCCTCCAGCGCGTACTTCTGCGCTAGGTGGTCGGCCTTCAGCATCCGCAGGCGGGACACCTCGACATCGAGGCCCATGCGCTCCTTGACGAGCGGGTTTCCCGTGGCGAGCGCTTTGAGCTCGGCGTAGGAAAGCGCCGCCTCGTCAACGTCGGCGGCTGTGCGAACGGGCGACTTCGAAGTCATGACCTGCGCTATGAATCGCTGCTTTCCCTCTACGAGCTGGTAGAGGTACGCGTCGAAGGTGCCTTCGGTGACGTAGCGGTACGCCTCCACCTCGGCATTCATGTTGCCCTGGCGCTCGATGCGCCCGAGGCGCTGCTGGAGGTCGGCGGGGCGCCACGGGCAGTCGAGGTCGTGGATGGCGGCGAGCCTGCGCTGCACGTTGGTGCCCGCGCCCATCTTCTGCGTGGACCCCATGAGGATGCGCACGGCTCCGGCGTTCACCTTCCCGAAGAGGGCGAGCTTCTTCGCCTCGGTGTCGGTGTCGTGGATGAACGCCACCTCGCCCTCGGGCACGCCGCGCGCCTCGAGCTTGCGGCGCAGATCGTCGTACACGTTGAAGGACCCGTCGCCCTTCGGGGTGGAGAGGTCGCAGAACACGAGCTGGGTGAGCCTTTCCTCGGCGCCGTCGCGCCATATGCGCAGCACGTTCTCGCAGCAAGCGTTCACCTTGCTGCCCTCGAAGTCGGGCAGCGCGGGGTCGGCGAGGCGTTGGTCGAGGGCTATCTTGCGGCCGTCGTTGGTGATGAGGAGCATGTTGTCCTTCTCGGCGGGCACACTGCCCGCCCTCACCGCCTCGGCGCGCTCGGCGAGCCCCGCCACCAGCTCGCGCTGGACGGGGGAGGGCTGCACCGCCACGTTGCGCAGATGCACCTTGGGCGTGGGAAGCGCCAGCGTGTCCGCCGTCTGCACGTCGGCGACCTGTTTGAACATGGACATGAGCTCGGGTAGGTTATAGAAGCGCGAGAAGCGCGTTTTCTGCCGATAGCCCGTGCCTTCGGGGGCCAGCTCCAATGCCGTCACCGTCTCGCCGAACGTGGACGCCCAGCAGTCGAAGTGGGAAAGCCCCAAGCGCTCCAGCTCGCCGTATTGCAGGTAGCGCTGCATGGTGTAGAGCTCCGCCATCGAGTTGGACACCGGCGTGCCCGTGGCGAACACCGTGCCGCGTCCGCCGGTCTGCTCGTCGAGGATGCGGCACTTCATGAACAGGTCGGAAGACTTCATGGCCTCGCTCTGGGCGATGCCGCTGACGTTTCGCATCTTGGTGTGGAAGAACAGGTTCTTGTAGTAGTGGGCCTCGTCCACGAAGATCCGGTCGACGCCGAGCTCCTCGAACGTGAGCACGTCGTCCTTGTCGGTTTGGTCAGCGAACTTGGCGAGTCTCACGTTCAGGCGCTTCTTCGTGATCTCCATCTGCTTCACGCTGAACCGTTCGCCGTGCTGCGCCTTGATCTCGGCTATGCCGTCGGAGAGCTCGGCGATCTGGCTCTCTATGAACGCTCGCTGACGCTCCACCGATACGGGTATCTTCTCGAACTGGGTGTGCCCCATGATCACGCCGTCCCAGTCCCCCGAGGCGATGCGGGCGCAGAAGCGCCTGCGGTTGCGCCGCTCGAAGTCGCGCTTGGTGGCCACCAGCAAATTGGCGGCGGGGTAGAGCCTCAGCCATTCCGACGCCCACTGCCCCGTGAGGTGGTTCGGCACGACGAACAGGGGCTTGGAGCAAAGCCCTATGCGCCGCAATTCCATGGCGGCCGCCGCCATGGTGAATGTCTTGCCCGCTCCCACCTCGTGGGCGAGAAGCGCGTTTTTCCCGTAGAGGATGCGGGCGACGGCGTTTCTCTGGTGCGGCCTCAGCTCTATCTCGGGGTTCATGCCGGGAAACGCCAGGTGCGAGCCGTCGAACTCGCGTGGGCGGATGGCGTTGAACCGCTCGTTGTAGGCGGCGACCAGCCTCTCCCTGCGCGCCTGGTCTGAGAACACCCACTCCTTGAAGGCCGCCTTGATGGCCTCCTGCTTGGCGAGCGCCACCGCCGTCTCCTTCTTGTTGAGGACGGGTTTCTTCTTGCCGTTTTCGTCCTCGACGTAATCGACCACGCGCGCGTCCTTGAGGTTGAGCGTCTCCTCGATGATGTGGTAGGCGCTCATGCGGCGCGTGCCGTAGGTCGACAGCGCGCGCACGTTCGAGCCGTCGCGGCCCTTGCCCTCGATGCGCCACTGCGCCGTGGCGGCGGAATACCTCACGGCCACCTGTTCGCGGACCCAGTAGGGCGGGTCGAGCAGGTGGAGCACGAACTCGCGCACGTCGTCGGCGGGGATCCACGTCGCTCCGAGGCGCACGCTTATCTCGGCCGCCCCCAAATCGGGCGGCTGGGCGCAGCGCAGCGCCTCGATATTGGGAATGTACGAGGGGTCGGACGCGGCCGTCAGCTCGGCGATGCGCAGCTTCGCCCGCACGTTGCCGGAGAGGTATTCGTCGGCGGGCTGCCAGACGGGCTGCTCTCCGGTCGCCGTGGGAACGCGGAATATGGCGCCTTTCAGCGCTTCGGCCAGTTCGTTTTCCCCCATTCCGGTCAACCTCGCCATGTAGGGCAGATCGACCCGTCCGCGTTCAGACAGCGAGGCAGCCAGCGCCGCCTGGGGGTCGTCGGCGTGCGTCACGGGCGCGTTGGGCCGTATCGTGCGCTTGGAGAACATGTCCGCCTTGCGCTCGAAGTTCCCCTCGCCGTCGAGGATCTCCAATGCGCACAGCAGCGGGTAGGACGAGTCCTGCTTGAGCGCGGCGGCGTTCGCGCGCGAGTTCAGGATGCCGTGCTTCGCCGCGTAGGCGTCGTAGAGCGCGTTGAGCCTTGCGCGCTCGGCCTCCACCTCCGCATCGGGCGCGCCGTCCTTTTCGAGCGTTATGAGCCGTCGGGCGCAATCCCGTAGGGGGATCATTCCCCCGATTCGCTCAGCGGCCGCCTTCGAGGGATTCTGCCGGTGCATGAGGGGACCCATGCGGAAGTAGAGGGCGCCGCCAGATTCGGCGTAGGACCAGTCGCGCACGTCCGGGTCTGCGGGGATGGCGTCGCCGGGCTCGCTTTCGGGCGCATCCCATTCGGGGATGCGGGCGGTCATCTTGCCGAGGGCTTCGCGCAGCGCTTCTTCCAAGTCGGTGCCGGGCTTCGGCCTGCATTCGGAGTCCGCCCGCCCGTAGGCGTTCGTCGTCGCGGCGAGCTCGCCGAGCACCATGTCGGGGTGGGATGCGAAGTAGGAGTTCACGTCGATGCCCGCCTCGACGCGCTCGGTGTGCGCCCATTCGGGCTCGCAGACCTCGGCGCGCTCGCGCTTCTGGAGGATGACCACGTCCGCCGTGACTTCGGCATGCGGCGAGAAGGCCGTGTTGGGCAGGCGGACCGCTCCCACGAGCTCGGCGCGCTCGGCGATCCTTCTGCGGGCGGCGGGATTCTTCTTGTCGAGCGTGCCTTTGGACGTGACGAAAGCCACGATGCCTCCCGGCCTCACCAAGTCGAGCGCCCTCGCGAAGAACCAATCGTGCACGAGCAGCCCCTCGTCCCGATGGCGGGGATCGTCGACCTGGTAGCTACCGAAGGGCACGTTTCCCACCGCGACGTCGAACGATTCGTCGTCGAGGTCTGCGTGCTCGAAGCCGCCGTGGATGATCTCCGCGGACGGATGGAGGGCGCGGGCGATGCGCGCGGTCAGGCCGTCGAGCTCCACGCCGACGAGGCGGCAGTCCGAAAGCGCCTCCGGCATGGCGGCGAAGAACGCGCCCGTGCCGCACGACGGCTCCAGGATGTTTCCGCCCGCAAGCCCCATGCCCCGGATGGCCTCCCATATGGGGCGCGCGATCTCCTTCGGGGTGTAGAACGCCGTGAGCGTGGACGCGCGGGCCGCCGCGTACTCCCCGTCGGAGAGCAGCCGCCTCAGCCGGGCCTTCTCGTGCGCCCATTTGCCCGATTCCTCGTCAAACGCGTCGGCGAGGCCGCCCCAGCCCACGTAGCGTGCGAGCGCCTCGCGCTCTGCGGCGTCGGGCGGACGGCCTTCTCCCTCGATGGCCGCGAGCGCCTCGATGGCCGCGATGTTGCCGCGCAGCCGCCCGAGCGGGGTGGCGAGCTGTTCGGGATGCTCATTTGCCCCATCGTCGAACGAGAAAGCCAGCTGGCCCTGTTCGGGCGGCTTTGCCTCGGAACGGCGGGAGGCGGGCTTGTCGCCCGCCTCCCTTCGGCTTGTCTTGGTTTTCTCTTGGCCGCGCTGCTTTTCTAGGCGTACACGACCTTCATCGCCGCCGCTTCGCGGGCCGCTGCCGCCGCCTCGGCCATCTTCGCCGCCCACGCTGCCGGATCCGCCACCTTCGCCGCTTCGTCCAACCCCCTGCTCTTCGCCACGCGGGCCGCCAGGTCGTCCGCCATCGCCTCCGCGAGGGCTTCCGTCTCGGCCAGGTGCCTCGCCAGCGCCCCCTGCGCCAGCAGGTCCGCCCGCAGCTCGGGCTTGCTCGATCTCAGGTATTCGTCCCTCATCAGCGCGAACGGCCCCAGGTTCGCCGCCGCTTCCTCTTCCGTTGCCAGGGTCGGCAGCAGAAGACCACCGCCCTCCCTGTACGCCATCTCCATCGCCTCTCCTTTCATCGGGCTCTTTTGCCGGATTATGGACGGCGGCGGCCAAGGGCGCAAACGTGCGATGGGATGCTTCCGGGGCTCTTTCCCGCATCGCGGGGGCTATCGCGCGCAGGACGGCTGCGGCGGCGCTTGCCGTGCGGCAGCCGAGCGCGTTCATCGCCCGGACCGTGCCGAACATCGGCAGGGCGTCCGCCGCGCGCGGCGTGATGAGCGCGCCGCCTTCGATGCCGCAGCGCGACGCCGCCTCGTAGGCGGCAGATGCCGCCGCGAGCTCCAGAAGCAGATCCCCGGCCTCGGGGGCTTCGAGGCGTTCCAGGCCGCTTCCGCCGCGCGCTTCCCCGATGGCCGCGACGGCCGATTCCGCGTTTTCGCGTACGGCGGCGCTCGCCGCCTCGGCGATGGCCTCGATGGTGCCTTTCCTGGCATCAGCCCCGAAGGATTCATGGAGGGCGCCGACGATGGCCGCCTCCTGCTCCGGGCCGCCAGCCCAAAGCGGCAGCGGGCGGGCGGCGCGCCCGGGCGCCGTGT
>NZ_DBFEGU010000152.1:0-5178 GCF_048329335.1 Eggerthella sp.
GGTCATGGAGGAGAAAAAGTGGGCGGGGCAGGATCTCGAGATCCGCGTTCTGTGGTGCTGCAACGGCAACATGCTGTCCTGCGAGTCGGGCCGTCAAGACCTCATCGACGCGGTCAAGAAGATCGACTTCGTGGTGTGCGCAGACGTCAACATGACCGACACTGCGCAGTGGGCCGACATCCTTTTGCCGGTGCCCCATTCGTTCGAGGTGCAGGATTTCGACCCGGTGTGCTCGGTGCCGTATCCCACGTTCACCCAGAAAGCGCTCGATCCCCTGTACGAATGCAAGACCGATCTGGAGATCATGCGTTTGGTGACCGCGAAGATGGGCATGGACATCTACCCGAAATCGGACGATGATTTCTTGAAGGAAGTCATCGACACCGAGGCCAACGTCAAGCAGGGCTGCACGTTCGAAGAGCTTAAGACGGGCAAGCTGGTTCGCGATGCTTCTTACACCGATTCGCGTATGGTGCCGAAGTTCGGCAGCGCCGAGGCGCAGCGTTTGAAGTACTACCTCGAGAAGCCCACGCCGCGCAACAACTTCGGGCAGAAGATCGCCGATTGCGAGCGTCTGCCTTATTACGAGCACGCGAACGAGGCATACGAGGAGAATCCGCTGCGCGACAAGTATCCGCTGTTCGGATGCAGCGAGCACAGCAAGTATCACGTGCATTCGCAGCTGGCGTACACGCCGGTCATGCGCGAGCTCGAGCCCGAGCCGTTGCTGAAGGTCAACGCGACCGATGCCGCCGAGCGCGGAATCCAGCAGGGCGACTACGTGCGCGTCTACAACGATCACGGCTATGCCGTGCTCAAGGCGCGTGTGACCGAGGGCATCAAGCCGGGAGTCGTCTCTATTCCGCACGGTTTCCAGGCTAGCCAGTTCGTCGAGGGGCATACGCAGGATCTGACGAATGTGTACATGAACGATTTCTGCTCGAACAGCGCCTTCTACGACTTCCTCTGCGAAGTCGAGAAGTACGAAGGGGGTGTGAGGTAATGACCCGCTACGGCATGGTCATCGACACGAAGCGATGCGTGGGGTGCAACGCCTGCTCCGTGAACTGCAAGATAACGAACAACCTTCCCGAGACAAATTGGTGGACCCGGGTCCTCACGGAGGGCGGCGACGAGATCGACACGCCGGCCGGCGTCTTCCCTGACGTGTCGATGCGCTACATCACTGTAGGCTGCCAGCATTGCGAGAACCCGGCTTGCACGAAGGTGTGCCCTGTGGGGGCAACCTACAAAGATCCCGAGACGGGCGTCGTGCGCCAGGACTACGACAAGTGCATCGGCTGCCGTATGTGCATGGCGGCTTGCCCGTACACGGGCGTGCGCTCGTTCAACTGGGAGGAGCCGAAGTACCCCGTCGACCATGCTGTCGGCGATGCAGACGTCCCGAAGCACCAGAAGCATGTGGTCGAGAAATGCACCTTCTGCTACCAGCGCCTTGCCCGTGAGGAGGTGCCGGCATGCATGGAGTTGTGCCCGGCCCGCGCCCGTCACTTTGGTGACTTCGACGATCCGGATTCGGAGGTGTCGAAGCTTGTCAAAGAGCGCTCCTACGAGCAGCTGCTGGCCAGCGAAGGCACGAAGCCGTCCGTGTACTACCTCGTGTAAGGGGATTGATCATGTCTGAGAACGTATCGGCGGAGAAGTCCGTCAAGGTTTCCGCTGCCGGATTCGGCGGCAAAGGGGTTGCTGTCGCCATCGTGGTGGCGGCCATTCTCACCGTCGGCGGTTTGGCTTTGTGGGCATTTCAGCTGACCAGCGGCATGGTGAACACCAACATGCGCAATCTGGACTCGTGGGGGCTTTACATCACGATGTTCATGTTCCTCGTCGGTCTGTCCGCCGGCGGCCTTATCATCTCGAGCGCTCCGCGCGTGTTCGGCATGGAGGGTTTCGGCGGCGTATCGAAGATCGCCGTGTGGACCTCCATCTGCTGCACGGTGCTGGCGATCGGCTTCGTCGTGATCGACCTCGGCCAGCCGCTGCGCCTTTGGGAGCTGTTCGTGTACTCCAATCTCGGCTCGCCTTTGATGTGGGACATCATCGTGCTGGGCACGTACCTGATCCTGTCCATCGTGTATTTGTGGGCTATGCTGCGCTTCGAGGGCGGCAAGGGCTCTGCCGCTGCCTTGCGCGTGGTGTCCGCCATCGCTCTGGTGTGCGCCGTGCTCGTTCACTCGGTCACCGCTTGGATCTTCGGTTTGCAGCAGGGTCGCGAGATGTGGCATACCGCGCTTCTGGGCCCCTGGTTCGTGTCGTCGGCTCTGGTGTGCGGCGTGGCGCTCGTGCTCGTCGTGGTCATCGCGCTGCGCAAGGCTGGTTACCTGGAGCTCGCGCAGGAGCACGTCGTCAAGATGCTCAAGCTCCTCGGGGTGTTCGTGATGGTGGATTTGTACTTCTTTGGTTGCGACTTGCTGACCGAGGGCTTCCCGGCCGGATCGGGGGCGGAGGTCGTCGCCATGCTGACCACGGGTCCGCTCGCTCCTTTCTTCTGGATCGAGGTCGTCGGGTGCGCCGCCACGGCGGTCATCGCCTTCGTGCCGAAGCTGCGCACGAACCCGCTTATCGTGATCGCAGCGGTGCTGGCCATCGTGGGCATCTTTTGCAAGCGCGTGCAGCTGCTGGTGGGCGGCTTCCAGATCCCGAACCTCGATATGCCCGCCGTCGTGTCCGGTCCGGCTCTTACGGATGCGGGTGCGGCTCTGCAGAGCGCAGGCGGATCGATGGTGTACTTTCCGTCGATGCTCGAATTCGGCGTCGTGCTGGGCGTTTTCGGGCTGGGCGCGCTCATGTTGCTGCTGGGCCTCAAGTTCCTCCCGTTGAAGCCGACTGAGCGTTCGCACTAGATACGATCCGTTTTTCGGCGGGGCGCCTGAACCATCGGGCGCCCCGCCGTGCGACATGGAGGGGTGGCGAACGAGATGCTGAGGAAAGCGATCATCACCTTGGCGACGTTCTTTTTCGCGGGGGTCGTCGTGTTCGGGGCTGTTGCGGCTGCGAGTCCGGCGGTGGGGCTTCCCCGGCCTATCGAGCCCCACTCGCCTTGCCCGGTCGTCGGGTGCGCGTCGGGGTCGTGCCATGGTTTCGGCGATGTGCCCGAGCCGGATGGCGTGCACGAGATGGCCTGTCCCGAGGCGGGCTGCGCCAGCGTCGAGTGTCATGCGTGGGATACGCTGGCGACGCGCTATCACCGCGCGTCCGATGCCAGCTTGAACCTCTGGATCTTGGCGCCGGTCGTACTCGTCGGGCTGCTTGTTCTGATCGTGCGAAAGCTTTAAGAGGGGAAGTGACCTGGTGAAGCGGATGCTCGTTGTTGATTTCTCGGCGTTTCTGACTTATGCGCTTGCAGCGCTTCCCTCGTTGACGGGCGTGCCTGCGCACGAATGGTTTGGTTTGGCCTTGCTGGCGCCCGTTTTCGTCCATTGCGCGCAGCATGTCGATCGGGTTGCGCGCGCCCTTCCGCGATGCGTCCGCGAGGCTCGTTTGCGGAACTGCGGGCGCTTGGCGCTCGATGCCGCGTTGCTCGTGGCGCTCTCGACCGTCTTCGTGTCGGGATTGGGCATGTCGGGCGCGGTGCTGCAGACGTTCGGCCTGTATGCCGAGGGGTATTATACGTGGTCGCCTCTGCATGCCGCGGCGGCGAAGGCGTTGCTCGCGCTTCTTCTCGTGCATATGGCCGTGCATGCGGGTTCGCTGTACAATCTGCTGAAACGTCGCGGCGTTGCAAAGGCCGCCGCGCATGGCAACGGAGGTTTTGACGATGAGCGCCGATCTGCTTGAGGCGAGGCCCACGCTGCGCGCGTGGCTTGACGAATATGCCGCCATCGAAGCCGATTATCTGGCTCGGCTTGCCGATTGGGGTATCCGCATCGCGCCGCGTGATGCGGATGCGGATGTGGTCCGTGCGGCGAAGGATCGGCTGCGGGAGAAGGGCGCGCAGTTCCGCAACGGCGATGCCGGCATCGTCTGCGGCAACCTGTCGTCGGCGTGCGTGGCCTGCACGGGAGGGCGGGGGAGCAAGACGTTCTTCCTGTCGCTTGCATGCAATCGATCTTGCTATTTCTGCTTCAACGCCAACCAGGCCGACTACGCCGATCGCCTGCGCGTGAACGATGCGTGGCGCGACGAGGTCGATGCGTTCGCCGATGCGTGCGGCGGCGAGGTCACCCATGTAGGGTTGACGGGGGGGCGAACCCTTGCTCCATGCCGACGAGTCCGTGGCGTTCTGCGCTTACGTTCGCCAGCGCTTTCCGCGTGCCCATATCAGGTTGTACACCGCCGGCGATTTCCTTGACGAACCGCTGCTCGATCGCTTGCGCGACGCCGGGCTCGACGAGCTGCGCATGAGCATCAAGCTGGACGTTCTCGACGTCGATCGCGCCGATGAGATCATCGATGACGCCGTCGACGTGCTTGCCCGCGCGAAGCGCTTCATCCCGCAGGTGATGGTGGAGATGCCCGTGATACCGGGCACGGGCAAGGCGATGCGTCGTCTGCTGGATCGTCTTGATCAAGTCGGCGCGTTCGGCATCAACCTTCTTGAGTTCTGCTACCCCATGGGAGCTTGGGACGAGTTCGAGCGCCGCGGCTTTTCGGTGAAGAACCCGCCGTTTCCCGTGCTGTACGACTACGGCTACGCAGGCGGTCTGCCGCTGGCGGGCAGCGAATCCTTGTGCTTGGAGCTGTTGGAGTACGCGCTTGACGAGGGGTTGTCCCTTGGCGTGCATTACTGCTCGCTCGAGAACAAGCATCGCGATCAGATCTGCGTTCAAAACGGCGCTTGCTCCGTCGATGCGGGCGTGTACGAGCGCGATCCGCATGATTTCTTCCTGAAAACGGTGAAAGTATTCGATGGCGACGTCTCCCTGGCGCGGCGCGCGCTGGAGGCGTGCGGCATCGGCGCGTTCTCGCTTGAGGACGAAGGCCTTAGCCTGGCTTTCCATCCGCGTCACATCTCTATCGTGCAAGCGCTGCCCGTCGTATTGTGTCGATCGATCAACGTGCTGGAAGAAACCGCGGATGGCTTCATCGTCCGCGAGCTGAAACTGGAACCTGTGAAAGGCGCATGACGATGACTGTTGACGAGCTCTGGCAAACCCGTGCCGCCGCTTGGGAGCTCGCGGCGCTGAGCCTGCGCTACCCGGGCGCGGAGCTGGCCGG
>NZ_DBFEGU010000153.1:0-10456 GCF_048329335.1 Eggerthella sp.
CGCCAAGGTGCGCGCCTGCATCTTCTGCGGCGATGTGCTCCAGCAGCACATCGGCAACATGAACAAGACCGCCGAGTTCGCGCGCGGCCTCGACTTCATCGTCACCATCGACCCGTACTTCACCGAGGGCGCGAAGTGGGCCGACGTCATCCTGCCCGCCACCACGCGCTTCGAGAACGACGCGGAGGTGGGGAGCGTGAAGATCGGCTACAGCAACATTGTGCTGCAGAACAAGATCATCGAGCCGTTGTTCGAGGCTCGCACCGACTTCTGGATCGGCAAGGAAATCGCCAAGCGTTTCGGCAAAGACCAGTACCTGCCCGCCACGTCCGAGGAATGGGTGGCGAAGGTGCTGTCCTCCTCTGAGGACCCGTACGTCTCCGCGCTCACCATCGACAAGATCAACGCTGCGAACGGCGTGTATCCCCTCGAGGGCATCGAGGAGCCGCGCCGAGAGTTCATGGACCGCGTGTTCGCCACCCCCTCCACGCGCATGGACGTCTACTACGACGCTCTTGTGGAATACGGTCAGGCGCTTCCCGCCTACGAGCCGCCGCTTGAGGCGCACGCCGGCAACAAGCTGGCCGAAACCTATCCGTTGCAGCTGGCGAACGTGCGCACGCGCTACCGCATCCACAACCAGTTCAACGATGCCAAGTGGATCCAGCAATTCGCCGAGCCGCGCATCGAGCTGAACCCCTCTGAAATGGAGAAGCGCGGCCTGGCCACAGGAGATGCAGTGGAAGTGTTCAACGACCGCGGCTCCTTCAAGTGCCGCGTGAAGGCCAACGAGTCCATCCGCCCCGGCAGTGCGCGCATGTTCGAGGGGCAGACGGCTGACTTCCTCATCGAAGGCAACGTCCAGAACGTCACGAACGACGGCTACGTCGAGCGAGGCTCCGAGCTCATGTGCGGCCCGGTCATCCCGTTCTCCGATACCCTCGTCGAGATCAAGAAAGCGTAGGTGAGCGATCATGACCAAGCTTGGCATCGCCATCAACCTTGAGCGTTGCGTCGGGTGCAACACCTGCGCGAACGCCTGCAAGATGCAGAACAACATACCCATGAACATGCTGTACATCCGCGTGGAGACCGACGGCGTGGACACCGCCGACGGCGCGCAGGGGACGTACCCCGACCTCAGCCGCACCTACATCCCCGTGGCGTGCCAGCACTGCGAGAACCCCGCCTGTCTGAAGGTGTGCCCCGTGGGCGCCACGTACAAAGACGATATGGGTCGCGTGGAAATCCACTACGACAAGTGCATCGGCTGCCGCATCTGCATGGCCGCTTGCCCCTACAACGCCCGCGTGTTCAACTGGAGCGAGCCCGAGCGCGATCCCAACTGGAACTACGGCGATAAGGACGTGCCGGTGCGCCCGAAGGGCGTGGCGGAGAAGTGCACGCTGTGCAAGGAGCGCACCGACCGCGGCGACATCCCCATGTGCGTGCGCGTGTGCCCGGGCCGCGCCCGCGTGTACGGCGACTTGGACGATCCCGAGTCCGAGATCTCGAAGGTCGTGCGCGAGAACCATGCCTATCAGCTGCTCGAGGAGTTCGGCACCCGCCCGCAGCTCCGTTACTACAACGCGTAAGGGGGCCCAGATGGAAACGAAGCGAATCTCCCGTCCGGTCATGGTGGTTCTGGCCGTGATCGCCGCCGCGGGGGCGGCCGCCTGGATCTACCAGACCATGTTCGGTTTGGGCGTGACCGGCATGAACAACGGCACCTCCTGGGGCCTGTACATCGCCGCGTTCATGTTCTTCGTCGGCTTGTCCGCCGGCGGTTTGATCGTGGCCTCATCGGCATCGATCTTCCACGTCACCGAGTTCAAGAAGGTGGCGCTGCCGGCCGTGTGCGTGTCCACGGTGTGCATCTGCTGCGCGGGCCTGCTGGTCATCCTCGACCTCGGCGGCGTGGCGCGCATCTTCAACCTGATCATTTCCCCGAACTTCATCTCGCCTCTGTTCTGGGACATCTGCGTCATCTCGTGCTACCTGGTCATCAACCTGGTCTACCTGTACTTCATGACCTCGAAGAGGGCCGACAAGTCCAAGATCGCCATCGTGTCGCGCTTCGCCCTGCCCATCGCCATCCTCGTGCACACGGTGACGGCGTGGATCTTCGGCCTGCAGATCGCTCGCGAGGGCTGGCATTCGGCCATCATGGGCCCCTTGTTCGTGGCCTCGGCCATGGACTCCGGCCTGGCGCTTTTGCTCATCGCGCTGGCGTGGATGAACCGCCGCGGCATTTGGGAGACGTCGAAGAAGCTCATGGGCATGCTGGCGGGCCTTCTGGCCACCTGCATCGCGGTCGACGGCTACATGGTGGGCTGCGAGCTGCTGACCACGGGCTATCCCGGTTCCGAGGGCGGCTGGCACGTGCTGTCGCAGATGTTCTTCGGCGCCACGGCCCCGTACTTCTGGATCGAGATCATCGTGGGCGTGCTCATCCCGTTCACCATCCTCGTGTTCGCGAAGAACCGCCAGAAGACCGGCCTCATCGTGTTCTCCTCGGCGTGCGTGGTGGTGGGCGTGTTCTGCAAGCGCGTGTGGCTGCTGTTCAGCTCGTTCATCACGCCGAACACCTTCGGCGGCCCGGGTCTCATCGACGGCACGTCGGCCGCTACCTCCGGCATGGACGTGTGGGCGGCGACCAGCTGGTACGCGCCCTCCTGGGTGGAGTATGCGGTGCTTCTCGGCGTCATCGCGCTGGGCGCGCTGGCCTTCCTCATCCTCGTCGAGCGCTTCATCATGAAGGCGAAGCCGACCGACCTCATCGACGCCGACGCGGCTGCCCACGGCGTGGCCGACGCGAAAGCGAGCTCACCCTCCTGCTAGCGTGCGCGACCTCCTCTCCGAGCACGCTGCGGCATCACGGCCCGGCAAGCGATCCCCGCGCTTGCCGGGCCTTTTTCGCGCCAGGCGTCTTCCCGTCGTTTTCCCGCTTTTGTTGGTGCGTTCGGGGCGAATTCCGAGAAGAGCGCTTGGGATATTTGCTATGATAGTCAAACTATATCGAGCCGAGAAGGAAGGAACACGCATATGACGCGCAAGATCAACATCTTCGATACGACGCTTCGCGACGGCGAGCAGTCGCCGGGCGCCTCCATGAACACCGAGGAGAAGCTGGTCGTGGCGCGTCAACTTCTCCGGCTCAACGTGGACGTCATCGAGGCGGGCTTCCCCATCTCGAGCCCCGGCGACTTCGAGTCCGTCCGCCGCATCGCGGAGCTCGCAGGCGACCAGGCAACGGTGTGCGGCCTCACGCGCGCGGTGGAGAAGGACATCGACGCCGCGGCCGACGCGCTCAAGTACGCCAAGCGTCCGCGCATCCATACCGGCATCGGCGTGAGCCCGAGCCACCTGCGCGACAAGCTGCGCATTACCGAGGACGAGTGCGTCGAGCGTGCGGTCAAGTGCGTGAAGTACGCCCGCAACTTCGTCGAGGACGTACAGTTCTACGCCGAGGACGCGGGCCGCTCCGACTACGACTTCCTCGTGCGCGTCATCGAAGCCGTCATCAAGGCCGGCGCCACGGTGGTGAACATCCCCGACACCACGGGCTACTCGCTGCCCGAGGAGTTCGGCGCGCGCATCAAGTACCTCATGGACCATGTGGACGGCATCGAGAAGGCCACGGTGTCGGTGCACTGCCACAACGACCTCGGCATGGCCACCGCGCTGTCGCTGGCGGGCGTGAAGAACGGTGCAACCCAGGTGGAATGCACCATCAACGGCTTGGGCGAGCGCGCGGGCAACACGGCCATGGAGGAAGTGGTCATGGGCATCAAGATGCACGGCGACGAGCTGGACGCCTGCACCGAGATCAACACGCGCGAGTTCATCAAGGCGAGCCGCCTCGTGTCGTCCATCACCGGCATGAACGTGCAGGCCAACAAGGCCATCGTGGGCGCGAACGCCTTCGCGCACTCCTCCGGCATCCACCAGGACGGCGTGCTGAAGAAGCGCGACACCTACGAGATCATCGACCCGGCCGACGTGGGCGCGGGCACGAGCCAGATCGTGCTCACGGCGCGCTCGGGGCATGCGGCCTTGAAGCACCGTCTGGAGGAGCTGGGCTACGAGCTGGAGGGCGAGGCGCTCGACCAGGTGTACGAGGCGTTCCTCAACCTGGCCGACAAGAAGAAGGAAGTGTACGACGAGGACCTCGAGAGCCTCGTGAACGAGCGCGACCGCAACGAGAGCGCCCTCTACGCGCTTGAGGGCGTGCAGGTGAGCACGGGCTTCCCGCTGACCCCGACGGCCACGGTCACGCTGCGCAACGCGGCCGACCAGGTGGTCACGGCCTGCGAGTACGGCACGGGCCCGATCGACGCGGTGTACAAGGCCGTGAACAAGATCGTGCAGGTGGACAACGAGCTGACCGAGTTCTCGGTGCAGTCCGTCACGCGCGGCATCGACGCGCTGGGCGAGGTGACCATCCGCGTGACCGCGCCCGACGGCGGCGTGTACACGGGCCGCGGCGCGGACAACGACATCATCGTCTCGTCCACGAAGGCCTACCTCAACGCGCTGAACCGCCTGCTCAACGACAAGCAGGAGCATCGTCGCTAGCGCGCGAAGCGAACCGGCAGCGGCGGCCCGTCCTCGGACGGGCCGCCGTCGTTTCCGGAGGAGCTCGGTGCGAAGCGGCCTTCCATTGAGCTCGGCGCTTGAAAACGGCGTGCGAGCGTGCCTCGGTGCGCTCGATGCTCTCCATGAGGAAGGGGCCTGAACGCGCTGTAACGTTCCTTTCGGGTTGAAGCCATCGCAGCGTGGAAGAAGGCCTGCGGAAGCCGGATGCCGCTTCGCCCGTCTGCTGCCCGTGTTTAACAGGAAAGCCCTTAGCGGAGTCACAAAAGTCACCGCTGTGAAGAGGGATCCGGGCTCTGAAGCGCCCAGGGATGGCATTCGGCATCCTTCCGATCTTGCATGTCGCGCGTTTGCGCAGGTCAGTGATCGCGACGGCGGCGGTTTCCCTTGCATCGAGCTTCACAGCGGTGACTTTTGTGAGTCGGTGTCCGATTCCGCTGCTGAAACGACGTTGGGCTCGCTTGGCGGTGCTCGATTCCGCTGCTGAAGCGAGGTCAGGATCGCACGGCGGCGCGCAACGGCCGATCCGGCGGGTTGCGTCGGCGCCTGCCGAGACGATTGCCGGGGGAGGGCGGCCTTTGGGCTCGATTCCGCTCAGGTACGTTGCGGACCCTCGTTCGACGTTTTCTCGTCTCTACCGTTCGCTCCCTTCCGAATGCCGCTCGCGAACGTCCTCTGTTCCGTAATTGTTACCCATGGTGCACCAATCGAGGAAACAGTACCGTTCGTGTAAACAGTTGGCAACGAGGACGGCGGTTCGACGCGCAAGGGTGTATCTTCATGGCAACGGCCTTAGGGGCCGCGCAGCGGGCATGCGATGCGTCGCCCGCCGCCGGATGCGCGTTGGGAGACGGTGCGAAGGCGGGGGCGGGAAGCGGCATGCAACACTCATGCGAAAGGAAGTACCCATGAACAACCCTGCTCAGAAATCCTATCAGCTCTACATCGGCGGCGAATGGGTCGACGCGTCGGACGGCGGCACGCTCGACGTGTACTGCCCCGCCAACGGTGAACAGCTTTCCGTTATTGCCGATGCCACCAAGGAAGACGTCGACCGCGCGGTCGACGCTGCTTGGGAGGCGTTCGAAACCTGGAGCAAGACCACGAAGGCCGAGCGCGCTATTATCTTGAACAAGGTGGCCGACCTCATCGAAGAGAGCGCCGAGAAGCTCGCTTTGTTGGAGTCGCTGGACAACGGCAAGCCCATTCGCGAGACGCGCGCCATCGACGTGGCGTACTCGGTCGATCATTTCCGTTACTTCGCCGGCGTGCTGCTGGCCGATACGGGAGAGGCCGACATGCTTCCGGGCAACATGATGTCGCTCGTGCTGCACGAGCCCATCGGCGTCGTCGGTCAGATCGTGCCGTGGAACTTCCCGTTCCTTATGGCGGCTTGGAAGCTGGCCCCCGTGCTGGCCGCCGGCGACTGCACGGTGTTCAAGCCCTCGTCCACGACCTCGCTTACGGTGCTCGAGCTGGCGAAGCTCACCGAGGGCGTCATCCCGGCCGGCGTGTTCAACGTGGTCACGGGCCGCGGCTCGAAGTCGGGTCAGTACATCCTCGACAACCCGAAGATCAGCAAGCTGGCCTTCACCGGTTCCACCGAAGTGGGCCGCGATGTCGCTCGCGCAGCGGCCGAGCGCCTTATCCCGGCCACGCTGGAGCTGGGCGGCAAGTCCGCCAACATCATCTTCCCCGACGCCAAGTGGGACATGATGCTGGACGGCATCCAGTTGGGCATCCTGTTCAACCAGGGCCAGGTATGCTGCGCCGGCAGCCGCATCTTCGTGCACGAGGACATCTACGACAAGTTCGTGCAGGACGCGTGCGAGGCGTTCGGCAAGGTGAAGGTTGGCATGCCTTGGGAGGATGACACCCAGATGGGCAGCCAGATCGACCAAAACCAGATGAACAAGATTCTCGAGTACGTCGAGATCGCCAAGCAGGAGGGCGGCCGCGTTCTCTGCGGCGGGGAGCGTGCGACCGAGGGCGAGCTCGCCAAGGGCGCGTTCCTGAAGCCGACGCTCATCGAGGTGCCGAACAACTCCTGCCGCGTTGCCCAGGAAGAGATTTTCGGGCCCGTGGCCGTGGTCATCAAGTTCAAGGACGAGCAGGAGGTCATCGACCTGGCCAACGACTCGGTGTACGGTCTGGGCGGCGCTGTCTGGACCCGCGACATCAACCGCGCCTTCCGCGTTGCGCAGGGCGTCAAGACCGGGCGCATGTGGGTGAACACCTACAACCAGATTCCGTCCGGTGCGCCGTTCGGCGGCTACAAGGAGTCCGGCATCGGCCGCGAGACGCACAAGGTGATGCTCGAGCACTACACCCAGACGAAGAACATCATGATCAACCTGGGCGAAGAGCCGAGCGGCTTCTACCCGGCGAAGTAATGCGCATTCGATAGCTCTTACTGTATGCAGGCGGCCTTCGGGTCGCCTGCTTCACGTTCTGTCGTTTATTGCGTGTTCGGTCTACAGCATGCGTCTGAGTTGCTGCTCTTTGATCTCGTTCTCAAGCGATGAGTGAACGATATTGCAAAACGGCCCCACGCCTTCCATGATGTCGTGCTTCTTCGGATTGACCGTCTGGCCGATAAGATAGGACAAAAACGCTCCCGTGTAGAACTCGGCAAGGAAATCAACGCTCTCTTCCCTAAGGTGGCGGTTGCTTAAAATGAAACGCACGTCGTCTTTGAGGGCGGGCACGTAAAGCCGGTACAGGTAGTCTCGAAGGCTGTTCTGCCCGCTGTCGTGTAGCACTTTGGCGTAATAGCTCCTTCGGGCTTCGAAACAGTCGGCCAGCGTCTGAAAAAATCCTGCCTGATCAAGCGATCTCACGCCCTTCTTGTTGAACATATAGTAAGGATGCTGCGCGAGCGGGTCTTTCCCTGTTTCATCGTGTTCGTACACCAACAGGTTCTCGTCGAAGCGTTTACGGAGCAACATTCCTAAATCGCAACGGAATATCCAGGCGATGAGATGATTCTTGTCGACGAAATGATAGTAGAAGGTTTTGCGGTTCTTCCCCGAAGCGGCAACGATATCCGATACGGCTATCTTTTCGGGGGGCTCGTGCTCGGTAAGCGACACGAACGTTTCTGCGATGAGCGACATGGTGTTCATCGAGCCCATGACGACCTCCTTGTACGTGGAGCGCGGTTCTTCCGGTAGGCTCTCTGCGGATTTCCTCGCCGGTTGCCTGTTGTTGATTATACGAGGTTTTTGGTGAAGTGTTAGACAGAAACGACGATATGTTGGTATGCGATGAGTCGTGTTGTACGGGCTTTCTCTATGAATTAGCCGCCTCCCCATAGATTCTCTCTATGTCTCTTCCCTTGTAACTGCAGTTTCCCTTCGCAAAGTCGGACGAAAACGGGTCGATGTCCGTTACGCGACTAAATATTGCAACAGATCGAAGTATTTGGGTATCCATGACGAGTGATGGCGAGCGTATGCTTGCAGCAGGATCCGTCGGGAACGAGTCGACGGTTCAAGAGGCGCCTATGAAACCCTTACGAGGAGGATACCATGGACTTTGCTATGACCGACGAGCAAGAGCTGCTCCTGGAAAGCGTTCGCGAGTTCTGCGATCGGTATTTCACCGAGGACGTCATCAAAGAGATGTACGAGACTGGCGACATGCCTGACGAGATCGCCGAGGCGTATCGCGATGCGGGCTTCGGTCTTATGGGCATCCCCGAGGAATACGGTGGAATTCCCTGCGACAAGGTCACGCTCGGCATGATGATCGAGGAGCTGTATCACTCCAGCGGGTGCAACCATATCCTGTATCAGAACTCCCTCACGGCGTTCGATATCGTCGAATTCGGCACGCCGGAGCAGATTCAAAAGTACATGGACGCGTACATGGAAACCGGATGGCCGCTGTGCTCGCTTTCCATCTCCGAGCCCGGTGCCGGCTCTGACAACCGCAACATGTCGTGCACGGCCAAAAAGCAGGATGACGGGACGTATCGTCTGAACGGGCAGAAGACGTGGGTGACCATGGGGGCCAAGCTTCCGTACACCATCGTCGTGGCCAAAGACGAAGATCCGTCACGAGAGAACGACAAGATGTCGCTGTGGATGATCGAGATGGATCGTCAGGGCGTTTCCACGGCTGGCCTGCATAAGATCGGCCAGCAGTGCATCCCGTTCTGCGAGGTGTATTTCGACGACGTGGTGCTGACGGAAGAGGATCGCGTCGGCACGCCGGGCGAGGGCTTTATGATGGTCATGAAGAATTTCGAGGTGGAGCGTGCTCTGCTGGTTGCCGAGCAGCTTGGCCTCGCTCAGGCCGCCATGGAAGACGCGGTGACGTACGCCAACCAGCGCATCGCCTTCAACAAGCCCATTGCCAATTTCCAGATGACGCAGGAGAAGCTCACTGAAATGGAGATCCGCCTGCAGAACACCCGCAATATGCTGTACAAAACGCTGTGGGAGCTCGACAACGACATTTCAGTGCAGCTCGACTCTGCCCTGTTGAAGCGTTACGGCTGCACGGAGTGCTTTAACGTCGCTGACATGGCGCTGTCTATCTTCGGCGGTATCGGCTATACGACCGAAGTGCGCGTTGGGCGCATCTGGGCTGATTGCCGTGGCAACCTGTTCGGTGGCGGTACGCCTGAAATCATGGCGTACATTGCCGGTCGTCAGGTGGCGAAGAAATACCGCGCATAAGCGCCATCCTCTGAATGTAGAACGAAAGGAAGGTAAGCATGAACATCGTGGTTTGCTGCAAGGTCGTTCCCGACGACCAGGATATCCAGGTTGCCGCCGACGGCACACTGGACTACTCGAAGGCCAAGCCGATCGTGTCCGCCTACGACCTGAACGCCATCGAGGCCGCCGCCCAGCTGGCTGACGGCGGGCGCGTGGTGGCGGTGACGGCGGGCCCTGCCGACATCGACGACTCCAAGCTGAAGAAGAACATCCTCGCCCGCGGCGTCGACGAGCTGTACATGACGGCCGACGACGCGTGCAAGGGCCTTGACGCGCATGCCGCTGCCGCCGCGCTGGCCGACCTGGTGGCGAAGGCGGGCGAGTACGACCTGATCCTGTGCGGCGACGGTTCCGCCGACGACTACGCGCAGCAGGTGGACGTGCAGCTGGCCGCGCGTCTGGGGCTGCCCTCCGTCAACGGCGCGACGAAGATCGAGGCGGGCTCCGGCTCGGTCACGGTCGAGCGCACGCTCGAGGACGTGGTGGAGGTCGTCGAGGCGCCGCTGCCGTGCGTCGTGTCGGTCGCTCCCGACATCGCGCTGCCCCGCATCCCCGGCATGAAGGACATCCTCGCCGCCGGCAAGAAGCCGATGGGCGTGGCCGGCGCCGACGGCGCCTACGAGAGCGCCCTCGAGGTCCTGTCCTGCAAGGCCCCCGAGCAGGCCGAGCGCAAGCTCGAGGTCATGGACGCCTCCGAGGACGGGGCGATCGAGAAGTTCGCGGCGGCCCTCAAAGCGGCCCTGTAGTCGAAAGGTGGAACCACAATGAAAGCACTCGTTATCGCTGAACGCGCGGATGCCGCTCGGGAGCTTTGCGCCGGCGCCCGCACCATGGCCGACGAGGTCGTGCTCGTCTCCTTCGGCGAGGCCCCCGAGGCCGTCGCCGATAAGATCGCCCGCATCTCCGTGCCGGAAGGGACCGTCCTCGACGACGCCGCCGACACCGTGATATCGGTGTTCGACGCCGAGGCTCCGGCCGTGGTGCTCGTGGAACCCACGCGCCACATGAAGACGATCGCCGGCAAGCTGGCCGCCCATGCGAACGCCTCCGTCATCACCGACGTCATGTCCTTCGAGAACGGCGCCGTCAGCCTGTACTTCGGCGGCGTGGCCGAGCGCGTGCAGAAGGCCGCA